>JALYOU010000247.1 GCA_030856725.1 Pseudomonadota bacterium | reverse complement strand
CACGTGGACAAACCCGAACATCCCGACGTGATGGTGTTCGATCTGGATCCCGCGCCCGGCATCACCTGGAAAGACGTGGTGGCCGGTGGTCGCGATGTACGCGCGCGCCTGCAGGAGGTGGGGCTGGAAAGTTTCGTGCGGCTGTCCGGCGGCAAGGGCCTGCACGTGGTCGCGCCGATCGTGCGCGGACCGACGTGGGAACAGGTCAAGGATTTCACTGGCGCCTTCGCCGACGCAATGGCCGCGCAGAAACCAACCGCCTACATCGCCACCATGAGCAAGGCCAAACGCGAAGGAAAAATCTTCATCGACTGGCTGCGCAACGGCCGCGGTGCGACCAGCGTCGCCAGCTGGTCGCTACGTGCTCGCCCGAGCGCATCGGTGGCGATGCCGCTGCGCTGGGAGGAACTGGGCCGCGTGCGCGACCCGACCATGTATGACCTGCACAAGGCGATGAAGCGCGCGGCGACGCTGGATGCGGATCCATGGGAAGGATATGCAACGCTGAAGCAGAGATTGCCGAAGTTCGGGTGATGCAGTTTTTGCGGGTACCACGCACCCTTCCACTCGTCATTCCGGCTTTCGCAGGAATGACGAGTGAAACAGATTCCCAGCCATCAGAAGAATTTGACGATGACGACCAGGCTCGAAAAACCGCTGCGCCGCGAAATCGTAATTGACGACAAGCTGTACACGCTCACCATCGATGTCGACGGATTGAAGCTGATGGAGAAAGGCCGACGCAAGGGCGACGTATTGCGCTGGAAGGACATCGTCAGCGGCGATGCGGCCCTATCGGCAGCGCTGAGTGCAAACCTGCGAAGCTAGACCGCAGACGTGGGAAGGAATCGACGCAGTCGCTTTGCAGATTCCGAACCACGACCCGCTTCGCTTCGCTTCTTTTCGCAGAGCGAATCAGTTGCACCTGCGAGGCTAGCTCTGCAACTCACGCAGCGTCACTGACGGCGGCGCATCCACGACGCGGCGAGTGGCGAACATTCCCGCGGCCAGCGCCGCCAGCATGCCGAGGCCGCCGCCAATCGCCGCCATCGCGATGTCCGGCTCCCACGGCAGGTCGAACACGCGCGTGGCGACGACACCGGACAGGATCGATGCAGCGATCGCGGCGACCAATCCCGACAGCAAGCCGATCGCGGCGAATTCCGAGGCCTGCGCCAGTCGCAACTGCCGGCGGCTGCCCCCGAGCACACGCATCACCCCGCCTTCCAGCAAGCGTTCGTCCTGGCTGGCGCTGACCGCAGCAAGCAATACCAGCACACCCGCCGCCAGTGAGAAATAGAACACCGCTTCGACCACGGTCGAGACCTGATCGGCCGTGCTGCGCACCTGATTGAGCACTGCATCGACATCGATCACAGACACGTTTGGAAACGCTTTGACCAGATCCGCGGTAAAGCGCGACTGTTCCGGTTTGACGCTGACCGCTGTGATGTAACTCGCGGGATACCCGTCGAGCGCTCCAGGCGATGCGACGACGAAGAAATTCGGACGGAAACTCTCCCAGTCCACGCTGCGGTAACTGGTGATGCGTGCTTCGAAACGTCGGCCGGCGATGTCGAACGCAACCGTGTCGCCAAGCTTCCAACGCAGCGCGTCGGCGAATTCTTCCTCGACCGAGAGTTCGGGTTGGGCTGGCCCCTGCACCGGCCAGAATTTTCCGGCTGTCACACGATTGTCGTCGCGCAACGCCTGCGCCACCGACAGGTTGAATTCGCGTTCAGCCCAGCGCCGGCTATCGCGATTGTCGGCACCATAATCGGCGCCGCTCACCGGCTTGCCATTGCGCGCGACCAACCGTCCGCGAATCATCGGGTACAGCGTCGGCTGCGCGATGCCGTTCGCCTGCATGTGCGCACGCACCGGCTCGAGTTGATCCTGCTGCACGTTGACGATGAAGCGGTTGGGTGCGTCCTGCGCCAGGGACAACTGCCAGCGATCGAGCAGATCGGTGCGCACGAACGTCAGCAGCAGCAGCGCCATCAGGCCGAGCCCGAGCGCCGACACCTGCGCGATGCTGGTGGCGGCGCGGCGGCTGACGTTCGCCAGCCCATAACGCAGACTGCCGCGCAGGCGCGAACGCAGGCGACGCACCAGTACGATCAACAACCAGGCGAGCAGTGCAAGTACCGCCAGCGTGCCGACGATGCCGCCGAGCATCGCGCTGCCAAGCGTGGCGGAACCAGCCTTCCACCACAGCAGCAATCCAAGTCCGCCGAGTCCCGCGACCGCGACCAGCCATGCGCTTGGTTCTGTCGTGTCGAGATCGCGCCGCAGCACACGCAATGCCGACACGCGGCGCAGGGCCAGCACTGGCGGCGCGCCGAATGCAAGCAGCACCACCATGCCGACACCGAGGCCTTGCAATGCCGGCAACCAGCCTGCGGGCGGAATCGAGAGACCGAGTTTCTGCGCAAGCCAAGCGCCGACGGCCCACTGCAATCCGAAGGCAAGCGCCACGCCGATCGCGCATGCGAACAATCCGAGCAGCACCAGCTCGCCGACATGGATGCCCACCAGCGTGCGCTGGCTCGCACCGAGGCAGCGCATCACCGCCGCGCCCGAGAGATGTCGCTCACTGTGGCGTCGCGCGGCCATCGCCACCGCGACGGCGGCGAGCACCACGGAAACCAGTGCGGCGAGGCCAAGGAAACGGCCCGCACGATCCAGCGCGGAACGGATTTCCGGCCGCGCGCCGCCTACGGTTTCCAGGCGTTGCCCGCGTTGCAGCGATGCGCGCGCAGTCGCGGTGAACCGCTCGACCGCCGGCGCGTCGCCCGCCACCACGTAGCGATGACCGAGGCGGCTACCTTCCTGCACGAGACCGGTCGCGGGCAGATCGGCAAGACTCAGGAACACGCGCGGCGCGACGTTGAAGTAATCCAGTGCAGCGTCGGGTTCCTGCACGACCAGCGCGGCCAGGCGCAGCTGCGCATCGCCGAGGCCGATGCTGTCGCCGATGCGCGCACCGAGGAGGTCCGCGCCGGCGCGCGTCATCCACACCGTGCCGGTGGCGGGCACGCCGCCGGCATCGCGTTCGTTGCCCGCGGCATCGACGATGCGGAACGCACCGCGCAGGGGAAAGCCTTCGCCGAGTGCGCGTATGTCGCCGAGTTTCAGATCGTCTCGCGCGCGGATCATGCTGTTGAGTTCGACGGTTTCCGTCGTGCGCAATGCGTTGTCCGCAGCCGCCGTGCGAATCGCGTCGCCGATCGGCGCATCGCCGCGCACCACGGCATCGCCGCCGAGCAGGCGATTGGCTTCGATGGCCAGCCCGCGTTCTGCGCGATCGGTGATGAAGCCGACGGCGGTCACGGCGACCACCGCAAGCACCAGCGCTGCGATCAGAATGCGGATGTCGCCTGCGATCATGTCGCGGCGGAGTTGCCGCCATGCGAGGCCGAGAGTGTTGCGGAAGCGGTTCATGGGTGCTGGCATTTGTTCTGTAAGGCGTTGCTCATCGCCATGCTCACGCCGACACCAGCCGTCCACCATCCAGCCGCAACATGCGGCCGCACCGTACGGCGAGATGCTCGTCGTGCGTCACCAGCACCAGCGTCGTACCTGCTTCCTCATTCATCGCGAACAGCAGTTCGATGATCGCCTGCCCGGTTTGCGTGTCGAGATTGCCGGTGGGTTCGTCGGCGAACAGTACCGAGGGATTAGTGACGAATGCACGCGCGAGCGCGACACGTTGTTGTTCGCCGCCAGAGAGTTGCCGCGGGTAATGGCCCAGACGTTCACCGAGGCCGACGTTCTGCAGCATCGTGCGCGCTGGCGCATCCGCATCGGCATTGCCGGCCAGCTCCAGTGGCAGCATCACGTTTTCCAGCGCAGTTAGCGACGGCAGCAGCTGGAAGCTCTGGAACACAAAACCCACCTTCTCGCCGCGCACGCGCGCACGCCCGTCCTCGTCGAGTTGCGACAGCGGCGCGCCATCGAGCAGCACCACGCCGTCGCTGGGCGTGTCGAGTCCGGCCATCAACGACAACAGGGTGCTCTTGCCCGAGCCCGATGCGCCCACGATCGCCACGCTGTCGCCCTTGTCGATCGCGAACGACACCCCCTCGAGGATGGTCAGCTCACTGCCGGGCAACGGCACGCGCTTGCCGAGATTGGATACCTGAAGGGCATGTAGATCAGCTGAGGTGCTCATTGGCGCAGTTGCTTGCCTCACAAGGGTATCGGCCATATTCATCCATTCAATCCATCATCAGTGAGTGTGGGCCATGCTGCTTCATTCTCACGGGAGCGTGGCCAAGAGCGCCCTTAGCATCGAGCTTCTGCTTGAAGATCAACAGCCCGCGGCTAAAGCCGCTCCTACGAAAAGCGATTCCGTCGCGGACCAAGAATCTCCAATCTTCAATAAAACGGGAATACGAATGAACTACAGAAATGGAGCGCAGGGTCTGCGACTTAAATGGCTGCTCGCGCTATGGCTGTCATTGTCGGCGGCAACAGTATTCGCGCAGGCAGTCCCAAACGTCACCCCCGCCAAGCGCACGGTGCTGGTGATGGGCGATTCGCTGTCGGCGGCCTATGGCCTGGACGCGAAACAGGGTTGGGTGGCGTTGATCTCCGATCGCATTGCGAAGCAAAAGCCCGGCTGGCGCGTGGTCAACGCCAGCATCAGCGGCGAAACCACCACGGGCGGCGCCGCGCGCATCGTCGGGGAAGTGGTGCGGCATCGTCCTGACGTGGTCGTCATCGAACTCGGCGCCAACGATGGCCTGCGTGGCTTGCCGCTGCGCGAGTCGCGCCGCAACCTCGCGCGCATGATCGGCGCATCGCAGGGTATTGGCGCCGACGTGCTGTTGATCGGCATGCGCCTGCCGCCGAATTACGGCGCGGCATACACGCGGGAATTCGAGCGCGGATTCCGTGAATTATCCGATCGCTTCGATGCGGCGTTGCTTCCTTTCCTGCTGCAGCCAATCGCGACGGATCGCGCCGCGTTCCAGGCCGACAATTTGCATCCCGGTGCGGACGCGCAACCCAAACTGCGTGATCACGTGTGGCCGGCGCTGGAGCCATTGCTGCACTAGCTGGTTACAACGATCGCTCTCAGGTGATTGCTCCCTGGCGGTAGACAACCGCACCAAATACAGATTGCCAAGCAGGCTGCAGGGCAACTGCATCCATGCACACGCCGACGGGGGTTCCGCGCAAGTTAATTCGGCGTGATGCATCCGCCTGAACGCTCTCCTCGTAACTCACTCCGAACCTGCTGGGGCGCATAGCGCGCGCCATTGCGGACATTCCTGTTCCTACCTTTTTGGAGAGCCCCGATGCAATTGAAATTACTCGCAGCCGCCTTGATCGCCGCCAGCACCCTGAGTGCCTGTGCCATGAATGACACGCGGTCCAATGGCATGTCTGACATGCGTGCCAACCCCATGGTGGGCGGCGCAATGATGTATGCCAACAAAGACATCATCGACAACGCCGTCAACTCAGCGGATCACACCACGCTGGTCGCCGCGGTCAAAGCGGCCGGCCTGGTGGACACATTGAAAGGCGCAGGTCCATTCACCGTATTCGCGCCGACCAACGCTGCGTTCAATGCCCTTCCGGCCGGTACCGTCGACACGCTTCTGAAGCCTGAAATGAAACGTGACTTGGCCACGGTCCTCACCTATCACGTAGTGCCGGGCAAGCTCGACGCGGCGGCCTTGATGGCTCAGATCAATGCTGGCGGCGGCAAGGCCATGCTTGCGACCGTGCAGGGCGGCATGTTGACGGCGATGAAGTCAGGCAACGGCATCAGCATCACCGACGCCAAGGGCAACACCACGAAGGTGACGACCGCCAATGTCTACCAGAGCAATGGCGTGATCCATGTCGTCGACAAGGTCCTCATGCCGGCGATGTAATCGCGCACTTGTGCCGCATCCCCATTCCACTATCCACATCCCCAACGAGTACATTCGATGAAAATCACGATTCTTGCCGTAGCACTGGTCTCGGCCATGGCGATGACCGCATGCAACAGGGACGAGCCCGTTGCCGATACCACGGTGACAGATACCGCGGCGACGGAAACGGCCGTAGCCGAAGAAGGCGCCATGGACGGGGCGCCTGCCACCGACATGGGCGGCACTGAAAATCCAATGGTGGGCGGCGCGCCGATGTTCGCCGACAAGGACATCA
>JALYOU010000214.1 GCA_030856725.1 Pseudomonadota bacterium | reverse complement strand
TTTTCCTCGGCGCCGGTTTCCTTGGATACGTCCGGATGGAATTTGCGCGCCAACCTGCGATACGCCGTCTTGATCTCGGCCTCGCCTGCGCTGGGTTCAACGCCGAGAATCTCGTAGTAATCCTTGAACTGCATGAGCTGCCTTTCGTTACGCCACACGGATCGTAAGATGTGGATGGAAAAAGGGTAACGCAAGCACATGTACGCCCGGATCAAGATACGTAGGGTGGGCCTTGGCCCACCTTTCGATGGCCGTGACGAAGAGCGATAGGCCAAGGCCCGCCCTACGAAGACCGGCACGGTTTTATCTGTCGGCCACTGTTGACACGGTCTTAGCGCACGGCCGCTAGACTGCAACAACACAAACGGAGCAACCGCATGACCATCAAGAACGGCGACGCATTACCCGAGGTTCCGCTGCAGCAACTCACCGATGGCGTACAGACCGTCGACGCCCAGACCCTGTTCGGCAACCGCAACGTCGTGCTGTTCGCCGTGCCCGGCGCATTCACGCCGACCTGTTCCGAGCGGCACCTTCCGAGCTTTGTCGAAAACTTCGACGAATTCCGGAAGCGCGGCGTCGATGTCGCCTGCATGTCGGTCAACGATCCCTTCGTGATGCAGGCCTGGGGACAGAGCCAGAACGTGCCGGATGGGCTGATGATGCTGGCCGATGGCAACGGCGATTTCACCCGCGCGATGGGGCTGGAGATGGATGCGAGCGGTTATGGCATGGGTACGCGCAGCAAGCGGTTCGCGTTGTATGCGGAAGATGGCGTGGTCAAGCAGCTGCATGTCGAGGCGCCAGGCGAGTATCGTGTGTCGTCGGCCGAATACATGCTCGAGCAGATCCCCTGATTTCGACACACCATCGCTTCCGCACGCAAAAAAAGCAGCCAGTGGCTGCTTTTTTTGTAGGAGCGGCTTCAGCCGCGAGCACCGGTACAGCTGGCATGCCGGAAAAAACCACATGCATGTTTATGAGAGTGACGTGCTAATTGCCGAAATCTCGTCATGGAAACACCTTCAACCATGAATGACTGCTGGCAGCCACATCGCACTGGCACTCGCGGCTGAAGCCGCTCATACAGACGAAAGCGGCTCTCGTAGGGTGAGCACGGTTCCTGTGCCCACCGGATCTCTGGAACGGTTGGCATGAAAAAAAGTGCCCGCCCAACGATCAAGCCATGGGTGACGTGACCCTGTCGCTGGCGCCCGGTGCATCGCCTTCGCGCTCATCCCCTTCAAGCAACGACGCATCCACGCGCTCGATCGCCTGCAGGCTTTCATCGGCCGCGAGACGGATCAGCGTCACGCCCTGCGTATTGCGGCTGACCTGCGAGATTTCGGAAGCGCGGGTGCGCACCAGCGTGCCCCCATCGGAAATCAGCAGCACTTCGTGGTGGTCGCTAAGCTGGATCGCACCGACAAGTTTGCCGTTGCGGTCCGTCGTGCGCAGCGCGATGACGCCCTGCGTGCCGCGGCCCTTGCGGGGGTAATCGGCAGCCGGCGTGCGTTTGCCGTAACCGCGCTCGCTGGCGGTGAGGATGTCGCCGTCGCCTTCGATGGTGATCAGGCTTTGCACGTCCTCGCCCTTCGCAAGCCTGATGCCGCGCACGCCGGTCGCGGTACGGCCCATGGCACGCACCTGGCTTTCGGCGAAGCGTACGGCCTTGCCGTTGGATGCGAACAGCATCACGTCGCGCTCGCCATCGGTCAGGGCAACGCCCACCAGTGCATCGCCTTCATCCAGGTTGATTGCGATCTTGCCGCGCGACAGCCGGTACTCAAATTCTTTGAGCGGCGTTTTCTTCACCGTGCCCTGCTGCGTGGCGAAGAACACGAACTTGCCTTCTTCGTATTCGCGCACAGGCACCACCGCCTGCACCTTCTCGCCTTCCTGCAGCGGAATCCAGTTGACGATGGGACGGCCACGCGCGTTCGGTCCTGCGTCGGGCAACTGATGCACCGACAGCCAGAACACGCGGCCGGCGCTGGTGAAGGTCAATAAGGTGTCGTGCGTATTGACCAGCCACAGCTGGTCGATGAAATCCTCGTCCTTGGTGACGGCCGCGCTGCGACCGCGGCCGCCGCGTTTCTGCGCGCGATAAACACTGGCGGGCTGACGTTTCGCGTAACCCGAATGCGACAAGGTCACCACGACGTCTTCCGGTGCGATCAGGTCGAGGATGTCGAGGTCCTCCTCACTGGCACGGATCTCGCTACGCCGCGCGTCGCCGAATTCTTCCTTGACGTTGCGCAATTCGTCGCGGATTACGTTGAGCAGCACGTCGGGATTTTCGAGAATCTCGATCAAACCGCGAATCGTTTCCAGCAGCACCTTGTATTCGTCGGTGAGTTTTTCCTGCTCGAGGCCAGTCAGGCGATGCAGGCGCATTTCCAGAATCTGCGTGGCCTGGATGTCGGTCAGCTGATAAGCGCCTTCCACCAGCCCCACGCCGCGCGGCAGGTCTTCCGGCTGTGATGCGTCGCTGCCCGCGGCGGCGAGCAATGCACCGACCAGTCCCGGCTGCCAGGTTTTCGCCAGCATCCGCTCGCGCGCTTCCTGCGGATTGGCCGAGGTCTTGATCAGCTCGATCATCTCGTCGATGTTGGCGAGCGCGACCGTCAGGCCTTCAAGGATATGCGCACGTGCACGAGCTTTGCGCAGGTCGAAGATCGTGCGGCGCGTGACCACTTCGCGGCGGTGACGCACGAAGGCTTCAAGGATCTGCTTGAGGTTGAGCAACTGCGGACGCCCATCGACCAGCGCCACCATGTTGATGCCGAACACCGACTCCATCTGCGTCTGCTGATAGAGGTTGTTGAGCACCACGTCGGCGGAATCGCCGCGCTTGACCTCGATGAAGATACGCATGCCGTCCTTGTCGGACTCGTCGCGCAGTTCACTGATGCCCTCGAGCTTCTTTTCCTTCACCAGCTCGGCGATCTTCTCGATCAACCGTGCCTTGTTGACCTGGTACGGGATCTCGGTGACGGCGATGGCTTCACGGCCGGTGTCCTCGTTGACTTCGATCTCGGCGCGCGCGCGCATGCGCACACGGCCGCGGCCGGTGCGGTACGCGAGATGGATGCCGCCGACGCCGTTGATGATGCCGGCAGTGGGGAAATCCGGCCCGGCGATGTGTTCCATCAGGCCTTCGATGTCAATCTGCGGATTGTCGATCATGGCGATCAGCGCATCGATCACTTCCGACAGGTTGTGCGGCGGGATGTTGGTCGCCATGCCGACCGCAATGCCCGCCGAGCCGTTGACGAGCAGGTTCGGGAACCGCGTCGGCATGACAGTCGGCTCGTGTTCCTTTTCGTCGTAGTTGAGCTGGAAGTTGACGGTTTCCTTGTCGATGTCGGCCATCAACTCATGCGTGAGTCGTGACATGCGCGCTTCGGTGTAACGCATTGCCGCGGCGGAATCGCCGTCGACCGAACCGAAGTTGCCCTGCCCGTCCACCAGCATGTAACGCAGGGAGAACGGCTGCGCCATGCGCACCAACGTGTCGTACACCGACTGGTCGCCGTGCGGATGGTATTTGCCGATCACGTCGCCGACGATGCGCGCCGACTTGAAATGCGCCTTGTTGCTGTGCGCGCCAAGCTCGTTCATCGCGAACAGCACGCGGCGATGCACCGGCTTCAGCCCATCGCGCACGTCGGGAAGCGCGCGCCCCACGATCACGCTCATGGCGTAGTCGAGATAGCTGCGGCGCATCTCGTCTTCGAGGTTGACGGGGATGATTTCTTTGGCGAGTTCGGCCATCGGGTCTCAGGTCTGTATGGGTTTTTTCGTGTCCCGCAGGCGGCTCGCGAAAGCTGTTTCGCAAAGGCTTGACGGGTGGGGTTTGGAGCCCGTGAATTCTACCATGCCAAGGCGGGTGAAGTCTCACGTTTTTCCGGCCAGAAACAAGCACTTACGAACGATTTTATGGGCATCGCGCTACGTGCTGGAACAGCTTGCGAGCAAGGGGCGCGGCCTGCGAAGGAGCGGCTTCAGCCGCGCGTGCCTGCCATCTTTCAGATCGCGGGAAAAACCACAGGCTGTGAGGTCCTTGGACGGTATTTTTCACTATGACGGCGAGCTGCGAGTATCGAAGAGCTCGACGCAGAAGCCGCTCCTCCGAAAAGCGGGCTCGGGAGCTGATCAGGTGGCAGAAAACGCGGCGTGCATCAATGCCGCATCAGGACGTTCGATGATGCCCTTCTCGGTGACGATGGTGTCGATCAGCTCCGCAGGCGTCACGTCGAACACCGGGTTCCATGCGTCGATACCTTCGGCGACGGTGCGCGTGCCGGACACACCGAGCAGTTCGCTGGCGTCGCGTTGCTCGATCTCGATGAGTTCGCCGTTGGGCGTGGCCATGTCGACGGTCGATGACGGCGCGACCACCATGAACTTCACGCCGTGGTGTCTTGCTGCGATGGCCAGCTGGTAGGTGCCGATCTTGTTGGCGGTGTCGCCGTTGGCGCAAATGCGGTCCGCGCCGACGATGACCCACTGCACGCGATTGCCTTTCATCAGATGCGAAGCAGCCGCATCGGCGATCAGCGTCGCTTCGATGCCGTCCTGCTGCAGTTCCCACACGGTCAGGCGCGAGCCCTGCATCCACGGCCGCGTTTCGCCCGCGAACACGTGTGCGATGCGCTTCTGCGCGACACCGGCGCGGATCACGCCAAGTGCGGTGCCGAAACCCGCCGTCGCGAGCGACCCGGTATTGCAGTGCGTCAGCACGCCGCTGCCCGGCAGGATCAACGATGCCCCAAGCGCGCCCATGGCGCGATTGGCGGCGAGGTCTTCGGTTTCGATGGCGCGGGCCTCGTCTTCGAGCGCAGTGCGCCAGTCCTCGCCAGCCGATTGCAGAACGCCCCGCATCCGCGCGAGCGCCCACGCAAGGTTCACGGCGGTTGGCCGAGCGGCATTGAGTTGCCGCATCGCCGGCTCCAATGCCGATGCGGCTTCCCTGCCGTCGCGGGCCTGGACGCCACTGGCTTGGATCTCGCCAGCCTGATCCTCGCCGGCCTGAACCTCACGCGCCGCCAGCACCACGCCCCACGCCGCTGCGATGCCGATGGCCGGTGCGCCGCGCACGGCGAGTGAATGGATGGCCCGGGCTACGTCGTCGCTGGTGGTACAAGTAACGTATTCGACCGTGAATGGCAGCCGGCGCTGGTCCAGGAGTTCAAGTGCTTCGCCTGTCCAGCGAATGGGACGGATGCGGTCGTAGCGCGCGTAGTCGATTTCACTGGTCATGGCGCATTATGCGAGAGACGGATCGTCCGGTGCACGAGGGGACGAGCAATTCCGGGGGGCAAGCACTTGTACCTGATGCGCAATCGTTATGTGTGGGGCTTTGCAATCGCAGCGGCGATCCTGTCGCTCGTCGGCTTGGTTATCCTGTCGTCCACCCAGCGCTTCCGCAACGACAGTCGGCTTGTTGCGAAGACCTTCGCTGTGATCGGGCAACTGGAAACCGTGGAGGCTGGCCTGCTGGACGGCATCGGCGCACAGCGCAGCTATCTGCTGACCGGCGACCGTCATTACCTCGACAGCTATCAGACCAACCATGTACGGCTCGAAAGCCAGCTGGCCGCGCTGACGACCTTGGTGAATCCGGTCCTGGCTCCGCGCGCGAAAGAACTCGGGAAGCTGGTCGAACTTCGCATGGACACGGCGACAAGCGCCATCCATCTCTACGAAAGCGAGGGTCTTTCTGCGGCGCAGGCGCATATCAGAAGCAATCGCGGCTTGAGGATCAGCCAGCAGATTTCAAAACGCTTGGCGGCGATGCACGGCATCGAACAACGCCTGCTCAAGCAAAGGCAACAGGCCGCCGATCGAAGCGAGTCGTTGCTGCTGGCAATCGGGGTATTGGGGATACCGCTGAGCCTGGTGATCCTGAGCTGGATCTTCGTCCTGTTGTCGCGCGAAGTACGCGAACGCGCCCGTGCCGAAGCCAATGCCACCACGCTCAACACCGACCTGGAGCGCACCGTATCCGAGCTCGAGCGCGCCAGCGGCGACCTGCGCGAACTCAGCCGTTACACCGGCCTGTTGCAGAGTTGCCGCAATGTTTCCGAAGCGCTCGTTGTCACCCGGGGCACGCTATCCGGCCTATTGCCGGAATGCGCCGGCTTGGTCTACCTGTTGCGGGCATCTCAAGATTACGCCGAAGCGGAATGCAGCTGGGGCGAGCACGTTGTCGAAAGCCATCCGTTGTTGATACCGCACGAATGCTGGGCCTTGCGCCGCGCGCAGCCGCACTGCATCGACGATATCCACGCCGGCACCGCATGCACGCACCTGGACCTGCCGCCGGCCGATGTCATGGCCAACACCGCCTGCCTGCCCCTGACCGCGCAGGGTATGAGCCTGGGTTTCCTGTATCTGTCCGCGCCCGGACGTGGCCCCCTGCCACGTTTGTCCATCGCCACAACCGCAGCCGAGCAGCTGTCGCTGGCACTGAGCAACCTGCGCCTGCAGGACACGCTGCGGCAGCAATCGATTCGCGATGTGCTGACCGGGTTGTACAACCGCCGCTATCTCGAAGAATCGCTGCTGCGCGAAGTTGCGCGTTGCGAGCGGCGTGGGTTGCCGCTGGCGGTGATGATGCTCGACCTCGATCATTTCAAGACCTTCAACGACAGCCATGGCCACGAGGGCGGCGATGCGTTGCTCGCCGCATTCGGCCGCCTGCTGCAATCCACGTGCCGCACCGAGGACATTCCCTGCCGCTACGGCGGTGAGGAGTTCACGCTGATCCTGCCCGAAGCAACGTTCGAGGCCGCGCTACACAGGGCTGGGGAAATCCGCGCCGCCGTCGAGCAGATGACCGTGCGCCACCTGCAGCGGGACATCGGCGGCGTCACCGTGTCGGTTGGCCTTGCAATGTTTCCAACGCATGGGTCGAACGCGGACCAACTGTTGCGCGTGGCCGATGCCGCTCTGTACCGCGCCAAGCATTCGGGACGCAATCGTGTCGAAATGCACGAGCGCGTGGAACTGCTGGCTGGCGCCTGAGTTCTGCGCCACAGCCAGGTCTCACCGATCGGCACATCACCAGACCGAAAACTCAGCCCGGCAACCTTCCGCGACCCACACGCCGTCGCGATCCCACCCCCAGCTGCGGCCTTCGACGCAGGACGAGCGCGACAGCTGCCGCCCCATCCGTGCGCTGCGTAAGCCCATGACATCGCAGCGTTGCAGCTGGCCGTCCTGCGATTCGCAGCGGATAGTGCGCGCGCCAATATCAGTGTCGTCACGGCCATTTCCGGGGCCTGTACCGATCGCGAAATCGGCACGGCAACCCTTCGACACCC
>JALYOU010000202.1 GCA_030856725.1 Pseudomonadota bacterium | reverse complement strand
CATCCAGCCCCGCTTCGGCCAGAAGATCCTCGCGGCTGGCGTGATGTTGGAATTCGTCGGGCAATCCGAGATGCAGGATCGGCAATACGATGCCTTTGGCAGCCAGCAACTCGGCCACGCCCGAACCCGCGCCGCCTGAGACAACGTTGTCCTCCAGCGTCACGAAAGCGTCGTGCGTCTTTGCAAGCTCAAGGATCAACTCGTGATCAAGCGGTTTGATGAAGCGCATGTTGACCACGCTGAAACCGAGTTCCTCGCCGGCGCGTTCCGCGGCCGGCACCAGCGCGCCAAACGCAAGCAAGGCGACGCGCGATCCGTGGCGACGCAGCTGCGCCTTGCCGATCGGTAGCGTGTCCAGATTCTCCTGCAGCGCGATGCCGGGCCCGGTGCCGCGCGGATAGCGCACCGCCACCGGGCCTTCGTGCCGATAACCGGTGCTCAGCATCTGCCGGCATTCGTTCTCGTCCGATGCCGCCATCACTACCATGTGTGGCACGCAGCGCAGGTAGGACAGGTCGAGATTGCCCGCGTGCGTCGCGCCGTCGGGACCGACCACGCCGCCGCGATCGATCGCGAACAGCACGTCGAGTTTCTGGATGGCCACGTCGTGGATCAGCTGGTCGTAGCCGCGTTGCAGAAAAGTCGAATAGATCGCGACCACCGGCTTGGCGCCTTCGCAGGCCATGCCGGCCGCGAGCGTCACCGCATGTTGTTCGGCGATGGCGACATCGAAATAACGCTCCGGATATTCCTGGCTGAAACGCACCAGCCCCGATCCTTCGCGCATCGCCGGCGTGATTGCGAGAAGTTTCGGATCGTCCGCGGCCATGTCGCACAGCCAATCCCCGAAGACATCGGTGTAGGTCGGCTTCTTCGCGCCGGACTTGCTGACCAGCCCCTGGGTCGGGTCAAACGGGGACACGGCGTGATAACCGATCTGGTCGCCTTCGGCGAGTTCGTAGCCCTTGCCCTTGGTGGTGATGACATGCAGCAGCTGCGGGCCCTTGAGTTTCTTCAAGGTCTTCAGCGCAGCGACCAATGCCTTGACGTTGTGGCCGTCGATCGGGCCGGTGTAGTGGAAGCCCATTTCCTCGAACAGCGTGGACGGCACGAACATGCCTTTCCAGTGCTCTTCCCAGCGGCGCACGAAACGCGCTGTCGGATTTTTCTTGTCGCCGAGCAGTTTCTTGCCGCCTTCGCGCAATGCGTTGAGCGTCTGGCTGCCGGTGAGCTTGCCGAGCATCTTGGTGACGCCGCCGACATTTTCCGAAATGGACATCCGATTGTCGTTGAGGATCACCAGCAGGTTCGGTTCCGGCTCCATGCCGCCGGCGTGGTTCAAGGCTTCGTACGCCATGCCGGCAGTCATCGCGCCATCGCCGATGATCGCGACTACCTTGCGGTCGTTGCCGGCGTGGGCGTTGGCGATGGCCATGCCGAGCGCGGCCGAGATCGAGGTGCTGGAATGACCGACGCCGAACGTGTCGAACTCGCTTTCTTCGCGCTTGGGAAATGGCGCCACGCCATCCCTTTGCTTCACTGTGTGGATGTTGTCGCGGCGGCCCGTGAGGATCTTGTGCGGATAGCACTGGTGGCCGACGTCCCACACCAGGCGATCCTCCGGCGTGTCGTAAAGATAGTGCAGGGCGGTAGTGAGCTCGATGACGCCGAGCCCCGCGCCGAAATGGCCGCCGCTCTTGCCGACCGATTCGATCAGGTACGCGCGTAGTTCATTGGCGATGGCGGGCAGCTCGTCCTCGCCGAATTGGCGCAGGTCGGCGGGCACGTCGATGCGGGAAAGACGCGGATAACGGGTGGAATCGATCATGCCGCCATTTTCGCCCTCGGCGTCGTGACGGGCAAGGAAAAGGCGAAAGCACATTCAGGGTGGCGAACAACTACTGTCGCCGGCAGGCCTGGGTCGCATGTGATGCCATCAGCTCATCCATGTTGCGCAGCGTTCTGAACCCGCGCCATCAACAGCACGATCCCGCAACCTGACTCACCTTCCGCGCAAGCGCCCAAGAATTCCCGAAGGTTTCGGCGGTTCGCTCGGTTCCGGCGGCTCATCGGCGACAGGTTCGGCATAACCGGTCGCCAGGTTGGCGCTTATGAAATCGCCCACCTCGGCATGGGGCAAGGAACTGGCTGCAGCGATTTCGTCGATGGTGGCAGGGCCCTTCATCATCACCGTGGCGATGCGGAAGTGCTTGGGGAATTCGCGTTCGGTCTGCGGCCATTTGCTCAGGCGATAGCGACCTGTTTTGTCCAGCGTCGCGCCGCCCTGTCCGGCCACAAGCGCGCCGTACCACTGCAGGCGCACCAAGGGTTGGGCTTCGCCGAGTTTGGCGATGGCCACCTTCCAGCCGGCATCATCAACTGCGGCGAACGCATCACGCTCGACAGGGCTTTCAAAGCAGGCCTGCAAGGGCTTCAGCGTGGGCGGCCCGTAGTACTTGCGGGCGCTGGCATCGATCAGCAACTCCGGGCAACTCGCATGGACATGACGCACGCGGCCAAACAACACGCCCGGCGCCAGCCAGTCCAAGAGGGTGCGGTCCCTGGGGGGAGGAGGAGGAGGAGCGGGTTCCGGTTCGGGGTCAGGCGTGACCGGCGGTGCGGTTGCAACGGCAGGCTCGGCCGGCCGCATGGAAGGCGCGGCGACCGCAGCGGAGGTCACTGTGGCAGTTGGGGTAGGCGCCAGGACGGGCGAGGGCGGTGGCGGTCTTGATTCAGGGTCGGTGGCCCGCAGGTGTTCTTCCGGCAGCTCATCCTGCGGCGCCGGTGCGGGCGTCAGTCCCGAGGGTGGGGCGGTTGGCAATGGCCGGGGTACTGCAGCCGGTGCCGGTGTTGCCACGGGCGTAGGGGCGGGCGGCGCAACCGGTTGTTCGAGGGAGATGCCGGCCTTGTCCGCCACATCACGGAGCAGCGCAGTCACGGCATCGGCATCGAAGGGCCGCGCCAGCCGGAAGTCGGTCTGCGTACGCGGCGCGCTGGTGAGGCCGATGACGACCTTGTCCGCGCCATGCAGTCGCAGCCAGCTCATCGGGCCATACATGCTGTCCATGTCGACGATGACGTACTTCGCGTCGCTTTCGCCGGTCAGAGTGAAGTGGTTGCCGAGTGCCGCGTTTGCCTTCTCGAGGGCCGTCTTGAGGACGGTCTCGGTAGCGGGATCCATGCCGGTCAGGCCCAAGGTCAGGGGCATCGCATCAACCTGCTTAAAGCGGGACGGCCAGTGTTGCGTTGCCGGCGTGACCCGTCAATGAAAATGCGCGCTAACCCGGACGGCGGGCGCGTTTCGGCAGATGGCTTTTTAAAAATTCCATCTGGTCGGCCAGGATGTTGCGATTGGAGAGGATCAGATGCTCGATCCAGCTCGGCCGGAACGGTACCGCCAGCAGCGGCATCTTGGCCTGCTGCGGCGTACGTCCACCTTTGCGCGAATTGCAGTGGAAGCAGGCCGCGACCACGTTCTCCCAGGTGTCGCGCCCGCCTTTCGACAGCGGTACCACGTGATCGCGGGTTAGGTGATGGCGTGGCACGTCGTGTCCGCAGTACATGCACAGGTGCGCATCGCGCGCGAACAGCGCGGCGTTGGTCAGCGTCGGCGTCGGATCGAGCGCATGCGCCCGCGCATGGCCGCGCGCGGCGACGATGGGATGCAGCTCCATCATGCTGCGCTCGCCGGTGACACGGCAGATGCCGCCGTGGATGGTCAGGCACGGATCGCCCAGCGTCCACGACACCGCGCCGCGCGCGTACAGGCAGGTTGCGTCCTGCCAGCTCATCCAGTCGAGCACGCGGCCGCAGGCGTCCAGCGACAACAGGCGCACCGCATCGAGTCGCGCGGGGACGACGTTGCCGGCAGGCAAATCGGGGGTTTGTCCGGAAATCGACGACATGTCGTGCGCGGCCGGCTCCGCAAGGGCCCCGGCACGGATCAGGCGAAGGTTCGCTCTGTCGGTCTCCATGGGAGTAAGAGCTTATACGCCTTTGGTTACTTTTTGTGTAGGCGTGACTTGGCCGGGACTGTTTGTAGGTGCGAATTCATTCGCACGCTTTTGTATGCCTGACGAAGCGTGAATGAATTCGCACCCACAGAAACCGCATCACGCATCGAAACGATCGGCATCCAGCGACATCAATGAATCGACTCCGCTGCCGATCGCAGCTGCGTGTGTCAATGTACGCGGCAGGATGCGTTCGAAGTAGAACTTCGCAGTTTCCCGCTTGGCGGCCTTGAACGTTTCCGGTTGCGACGACGCTTCCGCAGCCGCCACGCTGCGCGCCCACCAGTAGGCCAGTGCGACGTAGCCGGAGTAGAACAGATAGTCGTACGCCGCCGCGCCGATTTCGTCCGCATTGCCGACCGCGCGCTGTCCGACCTGCATCGTCAGCGTGCGCCATTCACCGGCTTTCTGTCGCAACGGCCCGATGAATCGCGCCACGCTTTCATTGTCTGCGTGGTCGTTGCAGAACGCCTCGATCATGCCAAGAAACACCTGCAACCCCGCGCCCTGCTGCTGCATGACCTTGCGGCCCATCAGGTCCAGCGCCTGGATGCCGGTGGTGCCTTCGTACAAGGTGGTGATGCGTGCGTCGCGGGCGAGCTGCTCCATGCCGTGCTCGGCGATGTAGCCGTGGCCACCGAAACACTGCAGTGCGTGGTAAGTGCATTCCACGCCCCATTCGGTGAGGCAGGCTTTGATGATGGGCGTGACGAAACCGAGCAGCGCGTCGGCTTGCGCACGTTCGGCATCGTCGTCGGAGTGCTCGACGATATCGACCAGGCTGGCGCCGTGATAACCCATCACGCGGCCGCCTTCGACCAGTGCCTTGCATGTGAGCAGCATGCGGCGTACATCGGGGTGGACGATGATCGGGTCGGCGGGTTTGTCGGGCGATTTCGGTCCCGACAGCGCACGCATCTGCAACCGCTCACGCGCGTAGCGCAATGCGTTCTGATACGCGCGATCCGACAACCCCAAACCTTGCAGGCCCACCGCGAGCCGAGCGGTATTCATCATCGTAAACATCGCCTGCAAACCCCTGTTCGGTTCGCCGATGAGATAGCCCTGTGCGTCGTCGAAGTTGATCACGCACGTGGCCGAACCATGGATGCCCATCTTGTGCTCGATCGCGCCGCAGCGCACCGCGTTGCGCTCGCCCATCATGCCGTCGCGCGCCACGCGCATCTTCGGCACGATGAACATCGAGATGCCCTTGCTGCCGGAGGGCGCATCGGGCAAGCGGGCAAGCACCAGGTGCACGATGTTGTCGGTGAAATCGTGCTCGCCGGCGGTTATGAAGATCTTGGTGCCGCTGATCGAATGACTGCCCTCATCATTGGGCGTGGCGCGTGTTTTCAACAGGCCAAGGTCCGTGCCGCAATGCGGCTCGGTCAGGCACATCGTGCCGGTCCAACTGCCATCGACCAGATGGCCGAGGAACACCTCGCGCTGCCAGTCCTGCCCATGCTGCAACAGCGCTTCGGTGGCGCCATGCGACAGCAGCGGGAAATTTCCCCACGCGAGGTTTGCCGCGTCGATCATTTCCTTCAGCGGCACGCCCGCCGTATGCGGCAAACCCTGTCCACCAAACTCGGCCGGTGATACCAGGCCGCTCCAGCCGCCGTCGACATATTGCGCATACGCCTGCTTGAATCCCGGCGGCGTGGTGACGTCGCCACTGGCCTTGTCGTAGCGGCAGCCCTCGGTGTCGCCGATGCGGTTGAGCGGCGCCAGTACGGTCTCGGTGAATCGCGCGCCTTCTTCCAGCACCGCATCAACGATGTCGCGCGTGGCGTCGGTGAATCCAAGGCGTGCGAACAACGCTTCTGAATCGAGAATATCGAACAGGACGAAGCGGATATCGGCAAGGGGCGCTTTGTAGGTGGTCATTCGGTTCGATCGTATTGGGCTGGGAGTTGGGAATGAGGCTGGAGTAGCTGATTGCTTTTGCTCGTCATGACCAGCCTGCGGCTGTTAAAAGCCCCGCG
>JALYOU010000137.1 GCA_030856725.1 Pseudomonadota bacterium | reverse complement strand
TACGTGTCCTCGCCGAAGTCGGCGTGGCCGGGCGTATCGAGCAGGTTGATGACGCGGCCTTCGTAGGGGAACTGCATCACCGAGCTGGTGACGGAAATCCCGCGTTCCTTTTCCATCGCCATCCAGTCGGACGTCGCATGACGCGCGGCCTTGCGGCCCTTGACCGAGCCGGCCATCTGAATCGCGCCTCCGAACAGCAGCAGTTTTTCCGTCAGCGTGGTCTTGCCGGCGTCGGGATGCGAAATGATGGCGAAGGTGCGGCGGCGCGCGGCTTCGGTGGAGACGTCGGACATGGCAAAGGGCGCGCCAAGCGCGTCAAGTTTCGAGAAGGTGCGGAAGTATAGTGGGTAGGATCGTGGCGATTCGTAGGGTGGGCCCTGGCCCACCGTTGACGTAATCGTGACGAAAAAGCGGTGGGCCGGGGCCCACCCTACGAAAGCGTGCGAATGCATGACCAGCCTGCGGCTGATTGAAGCGCCTCGAACTCACAACATCAAAAGCGCAGCAGTCCCTGCGGCCCGCGCATCCGGATCGGGATCGACTCCAATCGCATGCCGCGATTGACCTGCACAACGAAATGCAGGTGTGGGCCGCTGGTGAAGCCGGTGTTTCCCGACAGGCCGATGCGCTGGCCTTGCCGCACGCGCTGGCCGACGCGCACATGCACACCGCTTTCCTGCAGGTGCGCGTACAGCGCCATCGTGCCGTCGTCGTGCAGGATGCGGACGAAGTTGGCGCGGCCCCCGTATTTTTCGGAAAGCCCCGCCTTGTCAAAATCCGACGCCACCTGCATCACCACGCCGCCGCGCGCGGCCACGACCGGCGTTCCGGTGTTGGCAGCGAAATCCAGCGCGTGTCGGTTCTGCGCGTCGCGGTGGCTGAACTGCCCATTGAATCCCTGATCGATGCGTATGCGGTCGCGCAGCAAAGGCACCAGGTAGTCGAACGGTACTGGCTTGGCATTGGGATTGCCTGGGACACCTTCCAGCCTGACTTCGAAGCTTCCGGACTTGCTGTCGTCGATCGCATGCAGGTTGGCGACGAGACTGCTGGCGTTGGCACGCACCAGCGCGCGCGCGGGGAGCGCGGGCTGGCTGGTCATGTTCTTGTTGGTGCGGAAGTGCAACATCACTTCGATGGGGCCGGCCAGCGCGTTCTCGGCCCACGCGCGATACACGCCGTCGCCTTCTTCGATACGCAGCCGCACCATCGCTTCGATTTCGGCCTTCACGGGAATGCGCTCGACGCGGCCTTCCGGTACATCCGGCCGGTGATCCCCGTAATGCACGATGCCGTTGCGATCCTTCCACCGGTAGATCGTGTCCGCCTGCAGTGAAGCGCTGCCGAGGAACACGCAGGCGGACAATGCAATCGTGGCAGCGGCAAGACCGGCACGCATCTCAGTGCACGCAGTCGCCTGAAAGTTTCAGGGCCTGCGCGACCTTGCGCAGGTCGAACGCCGCCACCGCCTTGTCGTCATGCACAGCGAACAAGGCGCCGTGCGGGAAGCGCGGCGTGGCGGCGGTATGCAGCGCGATGCCATCGGTGTGCGCCGTGGTGCCGCCGCTGAAACTGCCCTTGTACGCGAGCGCGGCGCGTTCGAAGACGTGGAAGGTGGTCAAGGGACTGGTCTGGTCGGAGGCGATCCAGTAACCACTGTCCAGCGAACACATCCACAGCGCCACGCCCTCGGCTTCGGCATGGAACAGCGTCCTGGGAATGCTGCGTCGCTGATAGCGCCCGGCGAGGTCGTATTCACGCAGTGTCGCGCCGACCCGCGTGTCTTCCTCGGCGATGAGCAGACGATCGTTGGCGGGGTCGCCGCCGATGGATTCCACCATGCGCAGCGCCGAATCCGGCGCGGTTTCTCCAAAACTGCCGAGCGACTTCACCACAGGTGCCTTGTCGCCATCGAAACTCACGCGGTAACGGCGCACGCGCTGGTTGAGCTGCGCCAACGGCGGGACGACATCGAACTTCGCGCCCTGCATGAAGCTGTCGGTGACATAGATTTCGAGCTCGTCCGGCGCGGTTTCGTGCAGCCACACGCCATAAGGACTGCGCAGTTCGCTTTCGCCGAAACTGCCGAGCGGCTTGAACGCAGGCAGTGACAACATCTGCACGCGATGGTTGTCGCGCTCGACCACGAACAACACGTCGCTGAAGACCGCCACCCCATTGGGCCTGTGGAACTGGCCGGGCGCCTGTCCCTTTCCGCCAACTTCGTGCAGCCGCTCGCCACTGTCGGCATCGAACACCACCAGCCGGTGCGTGGATTTCGCGGTGCCGATGATCCAGGCGCCGCCGTTCTCATTGGGCCAGACCGCAAGTGAGTCCAGCTCGTCGGCCGGATTGGCTTCGCTGATGTAGCTCTCGGCGACCTGCACGGCCGTCGCGATGCCTGCCGGTGCGGCTTTGCTTGGCGATTCCGCAACGCGCTGCGCGGGCTTGGGCGTGGTGGCGCAGGCCGCCAGCAAGGCCAGGCAGGTCACGGCGATGGACAGGCGTTCCTGCATGCGGGAAGGATTTCTCATGGCGTGAGTATGGGTGATGAATAAGTGGGCGATACAAGCCGGTAAGCGGGGCTCCATCGCTCCATCCGCATGAAGCGATTGACTTTCTTGAAAACCGCTGGCAAGCTGCGGCCATCCATCGAGACCGGCGGAGGGACAGGCCCTTTGATGCCGGGGCAACCTGACGGAGCGCAAGCTCCGGTGTGGTGCCAATTCCTGCGGGGACCTGCGTGTCCGCCGCGAAGATGGTTGCGCCGCATCGTTTCGATGTGGCTCGACTTCAACGCACCCCGCGCAACTCGATGGCCCAGTCCGCACGGACGCCAGCCAGAGAGAACGCGCCATGAGCTTCGTCGATACCGTCCCGCAGTTCGCGACCCACACCCCGCCTTCCTTCCTCCTCCAGTCACTCGTTGGTGACACGCCGCATGCGTTCTCGCCGGCTACGCGCGGCGTGGTCGATGTCGCGTTCGATCTGCGCCATGCAGGGCGACGCGCGTTGTCGATCGCGTGGGAATCCGTCGGCGCGGCCGATGCGCCCGTCGTGTTCGTGGCCGGCGGCATTTCCGCCACGCGTCATGCCCTCGCCAGCGCGGCATTTCCGGATGCGGGCTGGTGGCAGGTGCAGGCCGGTGTGATCGATCCGGAGCGCGTGCGTGTCGTGGCGATCGACTGGATCGGCGCGGATGGTTTGCTGGATGCGCCCATCGACAGCGCCGACCAGGCCGATGCGATCGCGGCCGTCCTCGATGCGTTGAACATTGACACGCTGGCGGCCTTTGTCGGCTGTTCCTACGGCGCGATGGTTGGCCTGCAGTTCGCGGCGCGGCATCCCGCGCGGTTGCAGCAGCTGGTTGCGATCAGCGGTTGTCACCGCCCGCACCCCTATGCCAGCGCCTGGCGTGCGCTGCAACGCAAGATCGTCGCACTCGGCCAGCTGCAATGCGACGAAACGCACGGCCTGTCGCTTGCGCGGCAACTGGCGATGCTGAGCTACCGTACGCCGGAGGAATTCGCGGAGCGTTTCGACGCGAACGTGGACATCGCAGGCGGCCGCGCACGCTGCGCCGCCGAGGATTATCTCGATGCCTGCGGCTCGCGCTTCGTCGAACGCTTCAGCGCGACTGCGTACCTGCGTCTGTCGGAATCGATCGATCTGCACCGCGTCGATACCGCGCAGATCACTACACCGACCACCGTCGTCACCATCGCCGAGGACCGCTTGATCCCCGTCGACGACGCGTATGCACTGATCGAAGACATCCGCGCCGAAACACGTTTACGGGTGCTGCGTTCGCGTTACGGACACGATGCGTTCCTCAAGGAAGAAGAAGCCATCGGCGCGGTGCTGTGCGAAGTGCTGCACGTGGCATGTGGAGGTGCGGCATGAGCATCCACACCCATGGTTCCAACCGCGATACGGCCACCACGCGACTGACCGCCACCACCTGCGCGGTGCGTGCGGGCATCGACCACGATGTCGCCTATGGCGCGGTGACGCCGCCGATCGTGCTGTCCAGCAACTTCAGTTTTGCCGGGTTCAACGACAAGCGGCAATACGACTACACCCGCAGCGGTAATCCCACGCGTGACCTGCTCGGCGATGCGCTGGGCGAACTGGAAGGCGGCGCCGGCGGCGTGATCACCGCGACCGGCATGGCCGCGATCACGCTGGTGCTGCAGGCGCTGCTTTCGCCGGGTGACCGCATCGTGGTGCCGCACGACTGCTACGGTGGCAGCTGGCGGCTGTTCAACGCATTGGCGGCGAAGGGCCAGTTCGAGTTGATTACGGCCGATCTCACCGATCCGCGCGCGCTGGCCAGCGCCTTGTGCCTGCCGACGCGGCTGGTGTGGATCGAAACGCCATCCAATCCGCTGCTGCGCATCACCGACCTGCATGAGGTCATCGACGCGGCGCACAGTGCGGGCGCGCTGGCTGTTGTCGACAACACCTTCCTGTCGCCGGTCCTGCAGACGCCAATCGCATTCGGCGCCGACGTCGTCGTGCATTCGACCACCAAGTACATCAACGGCCACAGCGACGTGGTGGGCGGTGCGGTGATCGCGAAGGAGCCGGCACTGCACGAGCAGTTCACGTGGTGGGCGAATGCGCTTGGGATCACCGGTTCGCCGTTCGACAGTTTCCTTACCCTGCGCGGTCTGCGCACGCTTGACGCGCGATTGCGCGTGCATCAGGAAAACGCCTGCGCCATCGCCGAACAGCTGCTGGCGCATCCTGCGGTTTCCGCGGTGCATTTTCCGGGCCTGCTGTCGCATCCGGGGCATACGCTGGCGGCGCGTCAGCAACACGGATTCGGCGCGATGCTCAGTGTCGAACTGCACGGCGGTGAGGCCGAGGTGCGCGCCTTCGTCGATGGGCTGCGATGTTTCACGCTGGCCGAATCGCTGGGCGGCGTTGAAAGCCTGATCGCGCACCCGGCGACGATGACGCATGCGGCGATGTCGCCCGAAGCGCGGGCGGCGGCCGGCATTTCCGATGGCCTATTGCGGCTGTCGATCGGGATCGAATCGCTGGACGACCTGCGCGCGGATCTGCATGCCGCACTGGAGCGCGCATGTACTGTCAGCAAGGCGGATACAAGCCAACATGAAGCGCGGCAACGCGTCGATGCCTGATGAGCGATGTGCTAACACTGGTGCAGGCGCACGCACTCTCCGGACATCCCGTCCCGGGTCATGCCGCATCGGCTCATGTCGCATCAAGGACGCGGCGACTGACGCTGTTGGGGACCGGCACGGTGGGACGGGCCTTTGTGGCGCGCTACCAACGCTTGCGCACGGCGGGGCTGCTGCTGCCGGAACTGGCGTTGATCGCCAACTCGCGCGATGCACGAAGCTGCGCAAACGACATCGACGCTGCGTTCGGTTGCGTGGAAACTTCATCGCGCCGGCGCGATAGCGTGCAGTTGGACGACGAATCGCTCAAGCACAGCGACATCATCATCGACGCGACCGC
>JALYOU010000110.1 GCA_030856725.1 Pseudomonadota bacterium | reverse complement strand
AGCGCATGGCCTGCGCGATCATGCCCGGCGCGGCCAGCGGCGGCGCGTGGCTCGGGGTGATGGTGCCGCAGTTGCCGTGCGAACTGCCGCAGCCCGTCTTGCCCGCTTCCAGCACGCGCACGCCGCGACCGGCATCCAGCAACGCGACCGCGCACGACAGGCCGATCACGCCACCGCCCAGTATCAGCACATCGTCTTGATTGCTCATTTGGGGATTTTAAGGCGCAGTCCGCACCGCGATGACGTCAGACCGGTGCGAGCCGCATCGCCGGACGCTGCAGATACGTCAGCCAGCGCCACAGCCATTCGGCCGGGCCGTAGCGGAACTTCGACAGCCACCAACGGCTGAAGACGACCTGCAGCGCGAATACCGCGATTACGAACAGCGGTTGCCATGCGCGCGGCAGTCGCTCGAAATAACCGAGTCCATACCCGTAGAAGACCAGGGTGCAGATCACCGACTGCAAGAGGTAATTGGTCAGCGCCATGCGTCCGGCCGGTGCAAACCAGCGCAGGCGTCGTGCCCAAGCAGGTTGCTGCATCAGCAGGACGATGCCCGCGAAGTAACCGAAACACATCAACACGTTGGCGACATGGGCCGCGCTCTGCGCCGCGGCGGCGCCGACGCTTGCGTCCGAAAAACTCATTGTTGGATGCGTCCATGCCGACCACAGCATCAATGGCAAGCCAAGCGCGAATCCAAATGTCAGCAGGCGTCGGAACAGCGGCAGGTGCGCGGCGGGATTGCGCATCACGCCACTGCGCACGAACCAGCTGCCGAACAAGAACATGCCCAGCACCAGCGGGCCGAAGAACACGACGAAGCCGATCATCATTCCGGTATCGGCCGCACGCTGCGCCGTGGCCTCCGCATAGGATCCCGAACCGTACGCAATGCGTTGCGCGTCGCCCAGCGCCGACATTTCGCTGCCCTGCCCGGCCATCGCCTTCTGCATCTCGGCGGAGGCCTGCGGATCCTGTTGCGCCAGCAGCGCGGACAACGCCATCAGGGAGGTCAGCAGCAACGGGAGTAGCGTGAGGGCCACGCCCCACTTCGGCAGGCGCGACACCGGCGTGCGGCGGAAGAACAACAGCAGCACGAAGCCAAGCAGGGCGTAGGTCACCAGAATGTCGCCCGACCAGATCAGGATCGCGTGCGCCAGGCCGATGCCGAGCAGCGCCATTAACCGTCGCGCGTACAACCACGTGCCGCTGCCGCCACGCGCCTGCGCGCGTTCCAGCATGACCGCGAAGCCCATGCCGAACAGCAGCGAAAACAGGGTGATGAACTTTCCCTGCACCAGGACATAGATCGCCGCGTCGGCCCAGCGGTCGACGCCGCTGAAACGGGGGTTGACGCCCGTCAGCGCCTCCATCATCGGCCCGACCAAGGCTTCGATGTTCATCAACAGGATGCCGAGCAGTGCGACGCCGCGCAGCACGTCCATCACTTCGATGCGTTCGCCGATGGTCGTTGGCCCGCTGAAAACTGCCCCGCCGGAAACAGGTTCAAGCGCGATGGATCCGTTCGTTGCTTGCGGTGATGGGGCCTCTGTACCGCCGATGGTTGTTTCGTGCATCTTGAGTATTCCGGTGACGTATCTGGATTAGCGCATGCCGCAACATTAATGCTCGTGGGCCGGAAGTCACCTTGCCCGGGCGCATGGCGTAGTCAGCCCATGGCCACTCGCAATGCTTGGTTGTTTGCCTGTCTTGTCGATGCGTAGAAATAAGCACACGGGTTGAAACGTCCGTAAATGTGATGCACGTCCGTTTTCCAAGCTCCTCCAGACTGAATCATTTATACGATTATTGCAGCGCAGCATGCATCTGGCAGTCCACGGCCTCAGGGTTGATGTCTGCGGCAGGGTCCACTGCCGCTTTTTTGTGTCCACTGCACCGTGGTCAAACATCAAACGCACAGGGGCTCTTCTGTAATGAAAAAGAACCATATCGCTGCCGCCATCGTACTCTCGCTGGGATTGTCTTCCGCTGCGTTTGCCGGCGGCCGTCCCGATCTCGTCCTCTCTGGCCTGCAAGCCGGCCGCGCCCATGTGCCAGGCGAACTGCTGGTGAAGTACCGCGACGGCACCACCGACACGCAACAGGCTGCGGCGCGCAACAGCCAGGGTGCCCAGAAAGTGCGGACCGTTCGCAATGGCAATGCCCGCAACGGAGAACTGGCGCTGTTGAAGCTGCCGGCAGGTCGTGACGTCGCTTCGGCGGTACGCGCGCTCAGCATGAACCCGGCGGTCGATTACGCGGAACCCAACTGGACCTACCAGCACCAGGCCGCATCCAACGACACCTACTACACCAACGGCTCGCTGTACGGCATGTATGGCGACGCAAGCTCGCCGGCCAACCAGTATGGATCGCAGGCGGCCGAAGCCTGGGGCCGCGGTCACACGGATTGCGGAAACGTCGTGGTGGGCGTGATCGACGAAGGCATCTACTTCAACCACGAAGACCTGACCGCCAACATCTGGATCAATCCGTATGACGCCGCCGATGGCATCGACAACGATGGCAACGGCTATGTCGATGACATTCGCGGCTGGGACTTTGATGGCGGCAGCAACAACATCAATTCCGGTGGCGCCGGTGATGCCCACGGCACCCACGTCTCCGGCACCATCGCCGGCGTCGGCGGCAACGGCAAGGGTGTGGCTGGCGTGTGCTGGAGCGGCGTGAAGCTGATCAGCGGCAAGTTCCTCGGCAGAAACGGCGGCACCACCGCCAACGCGGTCTCGGCCATTGATTATTTCAACGACCTCAAGTCGCGTCACGGGCTCAACCTTGTCGCCACCAACAACTCCTGGGGCGGCGGCGGGTTCTCGCAGGCGCTGCAGGACGCGATCGGGCGTGCCAACACCGCCAACATCCTGTTCGTGGCGGCTGCGGGCAACAGTGGAGCCAACAACGACACCACGGCCAGCTATCCGTCCAACTATCCCAATGCCAACATCATTGCCGTTGCGGCCACTACCAGCACCGGCGCGTTGGCAAGCTACTCGCAGTACGGCGCCACCACGGTCGACATCGGTGCACCAGGGTCTGCTATCTGGTCCTCCGTCCCCAAGAGCTCCAAGGGGAAGTTGATCTCGGGCTATGCCAGCTACAACGGCACGTCCATGGCAACACCCCATGTAACGGGTGCGGCTGCGCTGTACAAGTCTTCATTCCCCGCGGCTAACGCCGCGGACATCAAGGCTGCGATCCTGGGCACCGCCGTGCCCACGCCGTCGCTGGCAGGCAAGACCGTCACCGGCGGCCGACTGAACGCAAGCGGGTTCTGATCATTCCGCGACACGCATGACCAAAAAGCCCGGCTTGCGCCGGGCTTTTTCATGGTCAGGGACAACTGCGGACAACCTCAGTGCTGGTGCCCACCCTCGCCATGGACGTGACCATGCTCGAGCTCTTCCTTGCTGGCTTCCCGTACGTCTACGATTTCCACGTCAAAGTGCAGGTCCTTGCCGGCCATCGGGTGGTTGAGGTCCACATCCACCACGCTCAGGCCGACCTTCTGCACGGTCACGGCGCGGGGGCCGAAGTTGGTGTTGAGCACGATCTGCATGCCGGGTTCCAGTTTCTGTTCCCCGAAATGCTTCTTGGGCACGCGCTGGCTGAGGCCGTCGCGGCGCTCGCCATAGGCATCGGCGGCAGTGACGTCGGCACCGAAGTTGTCACCGGCTTTGCGTCCTTCCATCGCCGTCTCCAGGCCCGGGATGATGTTGCCGTGGCCGA
>JALYOU010000322.1 GCA_030856725.1 Pseudomonadota bacterium | reverse complement strand
GGCGTGCCGATGCCGCTGCTGAGTTATGGCGGCACGTCGGCCGTCGCGCTGCTGGCGGGCATGGGCATCGTGATGGCGGTGAACGCGCATCGGCCGATGCATGTGCGTTAGCCGGATTGCGTCGTTACGTAGGAGCGGCTTCACCCGCGAGCTCTTGCTCAGCGGCGTGAATGAGTCTTCATCACCAAAAACGCGCGCGGCTGAAGCCGTTTCTAGGAAAACGAAGCGTCCACGGCGCGCGAAAAATATATGCACGAAATCTGAACCCGCGGTTGGGCATGCCGAACCCGCGTGCTAACCTCGGACCGATGATCCGACGCGCTCTTGTCTGCCTGTTGCCGCTTGCCCTCGCCGCCTGTGCGACGCAGGCGCCGCCGCCCGTGCCTCCGGTTGCAACACCCGCACCGGCGCCGCCGCCGAAACCCGTACCGCCGCCTTCCGTCATGCCCACGCCAGTCGGCGAGCTCGCCATTGCACGCGCCGATTTTGCGCGAGAAACGGCAGCAAAATACGGGCTCGACGCGCGCATGATCGAAGCGACGTTGGCACGCGCGCAGATCCGCGATGGGATTATCACGGCCATGTCGCGCCCGGCAGAAGGCAAGCCGTGGCGCGATTACCGCCCGATCTTTATCACGCCCGCGCGCATCGACGGCGGCCGCGCGTTCCTTGCCACGCATCGTGATGCGCTGGCGCGCGCGGAAGCGAAATATGGCGTGCCGGCCGAACTCATCGTCGCCATCATCGGCGTGGAAACCAGTTACGGCGGCAACAAGGGCAGCTACCCGGTGGTCGATGCGTTGTACACGCTGGCCTTCCGCTACCCGCGCACCAACGAGCCGGCCAAAGTGCCACGCGAGAATGCGCGCGAGGCGTTCTTCCGCGACGAGCTCGGTCAGGTGTTCGTGCTCGGCCGCGAAGCCAACATGGACATCGCCGCGTTGCAGGGCAGCTACGCCGGAGCGATGGGCTGGGGCCAGTTCATGCCGTCGAGCTACCGCCAGTACGCGGTCGATGGCGATGGCGATGGCCGCCGCGATCTGATCAACGATCTCGACGACGTGTTCCCGTCGATCGCCAACTACTTCATCGGCCGCGGCAAGTGGCAGCGCGGCGGCCCGGTGATGGTGCGCGCGATGCGCGATGCCAGCGCCGCCGAGTTCAATGCCGAGACCATCGACCCGGTGCACACCGTGGCCGCACTCGCCGCGAAAGGCTACCGGCCGTCGCAACCGGTCGCAGCGAATGAAATGGCGACGGTCATCAAGCTCGACGGCGTCAACGGTCCCGAGTACTGGATGGTGTTCCGCAACTTCCAGGCGATCACCAAATACAACTCCTCGCGCCTGTACGCGACCGCCGTGCACCAGCTGTCGCAGGCGATCGCCGGAAGGGACGTGCCGGGCGCATGACGCGCACCGCGCTCGCGGCGCTGATCCTCACATTGGCCGCTTGTAGCGGCGCTCCGAAGAAGTCTCCGCCGCCGGCAGCGAAAGTCGTCAATAAATCCCCGCCGGTCGCGGCGATGGCGGCGCGTCGTTCGCCATATGCGCCCGCGCAGGAAGACCGGAGCAAACGTGGCGATTATGTCGCCGAAGGTTTGTACGCACCGCACATCCGCGATGGTGCGCCGAGTCAGGATCCGCAGGTCGACCTGATTCCCGACGTGCAGCCGAAAGACGAACCGCGCTCGCTTTACGGCAACCGCCCGTACAAGGTACTCGGCGTTCCGTACAGCGTGATGGGCGACGAGGACGCGCGCCGCTATTCCGAAACCGGGATGGCTTCGTGGTACGGCGCGAAATTCCATGGCCGCCGCACGTCCTCGCTTGAGGTGTACGACATGTACACCTTCAGCGGCGCGCACAAGACCTTGCCGCTGCCGAGCTACGTGCGCGTGACCAACCTGGACAACGGCAAGTCGCTGGTCGTGCGCGTCAACGACCGCGGTCCGTTTCATCCCGGCCGCATCATCGATCTCAGCTACGCCGCCGCGATGAAACTCGGCGTCAACCGTACTGGCACGGCGAAGGTGCACGTGCAATCGCTTAACGCCGAACATGTCGATGTGGATACGCGCGTGGCGTCGATCGCTGCGCCTGCACGCGCGATGCCGCAGGTGCCGCCCGTCGCTAACGAACTCCCGGCAACGGGCGTTGTCACCACCGCCATCGACACCTTGGTCGCCGCCTTGCCGATCGGCGGCGCGGTCGCATCGGACCGAAAACCAACCGTGACGCCAACAGTCACGCCGCAAGCCGCAGACAACACCGCGAGACCCGCCGCGAACACCGATTACCGCTTCGACATGCGCCAGGACGGCCGGGCGATGACGGCGGCCGAATTCGATGCGTGGATGCAAGCGCGGCGCGTACGCGTGGCGACTGGAAAACCTGGCCAGCCCGATACGGGCGTACAGGCCAGCGCCGCGTTACCGACGCCTGCGCCTGCGATCACTGCAGCGTTGCCGTCCGCAGTCACGCAACCATCCATCCCTTCCGCAACGGTATCCGGCGGCGTGATCTTGCAGGTCGCCAGTTTCGCCAGCCAGCAAAATGCAGGTCGCGCCCTAGCCATGCTGCAGGGCGCCGGCATCGGCGGCGCGCGCCTGCAGGAGGCACAGGTAAACGGGCAAACGGTCTGGCGCCTTCGCGTCGGGCCGCTGGATGGCGTAGCCGCGACGGAACTCTCCAGCCGCATTTCCGGTCTTGGGTTTGGCGCGCCGCGAATCGTGCGGGATTGAGAAAGACCGAAGTTCTCTACCCGTCATCCCGAGAAGGCGGGAACCCTACGACTTGGGTCGTTACGGGCATGGGTCCCCGCCTACGCGGGGATGACGATTCGGGAATTTCTGGATTTACTCAGTCACGTAACCGCTCGCTTTGCTCGCAACCCTGCTGACACGCCCATAAAATGTCCGTTTCCTGTTTTCAGCCGGCCGCAACCGTCGGTTTCCGGAGTACTTTTGCTGATGAAATCCCGCCTCATCCTCGCCGCGCTGGCCACCACCGTCATCGGCCTCGCCATTGCGCAGACGCCGCAACCCTTGCCGCAACCTGCGAGCCAAGCCGCGCCCGCCGCCGCCAGTCTCCCCGTGCCGCCACCGCCCAAGGTCGTGGCCACCGCGTGGCTGCTCATGGACGCGGCCAGCGGCAACATTCTCGCCGGCGACAACATCGACATGCGCGTGGAGCCCGCCAGCATCACCAAGGTCATGACGTCCTACGTGATCGCCGCGGAAATGAAGAACGGCAAGGTCAAGGCGACCGACGCGGTGATGATGAGCGAGAACGCATGGCGCTCCGGCGGCGCGGGCACCGACGGCAGCTACAGCGGTTTCGCGGTCAACCAGACCGCGCCGCTGGAGCAGATGGAAAAAGGCATGGTGGTGCAGTCCGGCAACGATGC
>JALYOU010000104.1 GCA_030856725.1 Pseudomonadota bacterium | reverse complement strand
GACGACCTGGATCGGACCGTTGGCCAGCAATGTTTCGAGGGCGGCGCGCGTTGCATCGCCGTCGGCGACGTCGAAGGCGACCGCTGCGGCGCTCCCACCCGCACCGGCGATCGCATCGACGACGGTTTGCGCACGCTCGACATTCGAATTGGCATGGACGATGACGTGGATGCCGTCGGCCGCGAGCTGACGGCAGATCGCACCGCCGAGATCGCCGCTGCCGCCGGTGACGAGGGCGCGTTTGGGTGTTGGGTTCATGCGGCAATGCTAGCTGTTCCTTCTCCCCTCGGGAGAAGGAGCAGTGCACGGCTCACGCCTGCAGCATCACCACAGCGCGGCCTTCCGCAATCAACCGGTCCGCATGTGTAATGCGAAACGCGTACTGCTGGCTGCCTTCGGCTTCCATCACGACGTCGGCTTCACACTCCAGTGCGTCCGGCAGCTCATCGACGCGCGCGACATGCAATTGCACCGCCCGCAATGCGACCAGCACGCCGGGCGCAGCCGTGCCGCCACTGGCGCGCGCACGCAATCCGCCATGCACGGCCATTGCCTGGGCGCCGTATTCGCACAGGTGCACGGCGCGCAACTGGCCGTTGGAGCGCAACGGATGGACCGGGTTGCGATGGTTGTCGGCGCGCAGGCGGATGCATTCCTCGTTCCAGTCAACGACCTCATCCCACAGGCACATCGCGCCTTTGTGGGGAATCATCGACTCGATAGCCTCGCGTTCGATCATGCGTTGCCCTGCGCGTGCGGGAGGCGCGCGGCATCGGTGTCGGCAACGGATGGACGACCTGCAACGTCACTGCGCGCGATCAACAACGCCAGGATGAAATTGCTGATGACGCCGATCGTTACCGTCACCCCGATCGCGCGCAGCACCGGGATCGACGACCACGCCAGCAACGCGAACACCAGCAGCGTGACCAGGCTGCAGACGATCAGGGCATGCAGTGCGCGCAGCTGTTCGTCGCGCGCGTCGCCTGCGTGTTCGAAGAACAGCGCGTAGTCGAGCCCGAGGCCGGCGGCGAGGATCAGCGCGACCAAGTGAAACAACGTCAGTTCTACCCCGAATGCACGCAGCACGGCGAGGATCACCAGCGTGGTCAACGCCATCGGCGCCAGCACGCGCAGTACGCGGCGCGGCGTACGCAGCGCGACCCACACGGTGGCCGCGAGCAGCAGCGTGGCGAAGCCGAGCGCAGCGAGCACGCGTTGACGATAGGCGACGACCAGCGATTCGGAGGCCTGCTTGAGGTCGAGCAGTTGCGCGCCATTGGCCGCGGCCACGCGCGCAACGGCGGCAGGGTCTTCCAATCCGCTCAGCGACACCAGTGCGGTCGAATGGCCGGCGCTTTCAATCAGCAGGCCGGCCGTGATCGTTTCCAGCGGGGTGCCTTTGAGATCAGCGAAGGTCAGCGGTCGCGCCTGGCGTGCGGCGGCGATGTCTGCTGCGAACTCGGTGAACGCATCGGCGCGAAACGGGCTGTCGCGCAAGGCGGTGTCCAACGATTGCAACAACGCACCGGCTGCGGGAAGTTTGCCCTGCCGCGCGCGCTGCGATGCGGCGCTCGGCAGGTAACGCGTGGCGACGTCATAGGCGACGATGTCCTTGTCGGCGACAAGACGATCCAGCGCCGGACGCAAGCGTTCGGTGCTGCGCAGCACGGTTTCGGTATCCGCCGCTTCCAGCGTCATCATGTAGCGCACGTCCGGCGCGCCGAGTTCACTGCGCAGCACGGCATCGCGCGCGAGCGCATCGGCGGGCACGGGCGTGAGCTTGCCGAGATCGTTCTGCCAGAACGCGCCGGGCGCGAAAGCGACCACCGCGACCGCGGCCAATGCCAGGCCGATCAGCGACAGATGCGGACGCGGCAGACTCTCGATCCATGTCCACAGGTGCGCCATGCGCGGTGAATTCGCGGCGTCGCGCGGCGAGGGGTCGATTAAGCCTGGCAGCAGAAAGCGTGTCGTCAATGCCGCGGTGCCGAGCCCGGCGATGGTGAACACGGCGAGCTGCTTGAGGCCATCGACGCCCGACACGAAGAACGTCAGGTAGGCGATGCACGTCGACACCACGCCGGTTGCCAGCGTCGGCCACAACGCGCGCGCACTGGCCCACGGCGACACGCCCGGGCGCTGGTGGCTGAAGAGATGGATCGGATAATCCTGCGCCACGCCGATCAGCGTGAAACCGAACGCAACGGTGATGCCGTGCACGCCATCGAACAGGGTCGCCACCGCGCCGAGGCCAGCCAAGCCCGCGCTCGCCAGTGGCAATGCGCCGAGCAGAGGCGTTTTCCAGTTGCGATAGGCCAGCCACAACAGCAGCAACAGTCCGATGCTGTCCGCGAACCCGATCCAGCGCGCTTCGCGTTCGGTGCGGCCGCCGATCTCGACTGAAAAGGCGCCGGGGCCGGTGATGAGGAGGTTGGATTGCTTGGACGTTGCAGTGTTTTCTGACGATTCTGGTTGCGGCTCGATCTCATTTCGCGCGTTCGCAGAGGCATTTTCGATGGCGGTGATGGCACGCTGCTGCCCAGTCGGATCAAACCCCGCCGCCACCGTCTCCACCGCAAGCAACGCGCGCGCGCCCGCGCGATCGAACCACACGCCATGCAAGCGCTGCGGGGCGGTCGCGGGTTGCCAGCTTTCGGCGAGCTTGAGGGTTTCCAGCGTGGGGTCGGAGGCGATCAGCGACTCGATCATCGCGGCCGCTGGTGAGCCGAGATCCTGCACGCGCGCGCCGAGTTCATCGCGCAGGAAATCTGCATCGAAGGATTGCGTGTCCAGTGTCGGCGACAACAGGTAGCGGTATGGACGCAGGCGTTCCGGGATGGCGTCAAGGCCGGCATCGGCGCCATTGGCGACCAGGCGGAACTGCGGGTCGACAGACAAAGTATCGCGCAGAGACTGCGATTGCGCCGCCAGCGTTTCCGGCTCTGCCCCCGACAAGGCGATCAACAGCAGGCGCGAACCGGGGCCTTCGCCCAGCTCGTCGATCAGCAGTTTCTGTGCGGGCGTTTCCGCGGCGGGCATGAACTTGCGCAGGTCACCGCTTAACTCGAGGCGTTGCGAGATGGCCCAGCCGGCGATGGCGAGCAGTGCGAGCCAGAGCAGGGCCAGTGCGGTGCGTTTTGTAGATGGAGTCAAAGAAAACCTCGAATGCAGGCTCGTCATTCCCGCGTAGGCGGGAATCCATGGACTTTAAGCCATTGAGAGCAAAGTCCATGGGTTCCCGTCTTCGCGGGAATGGCGACTCAACGCTCGGTAGACTCCCTCAGAGTTTCGAGCCGTGACACAACGCAGTCATCGCATCCATGCCGATGTTGACCGGCGCACTGCGCGCCGCAGTCGCCAGTAGCGTGCGCTGCACGTCACCGGCCGTCTTGCTCGACGCAGGCGCCCGCGTTTCGATGCAACGCAACTCGCTGCCGCGCCCGTACAACTGGATGTCGCGCACGCGGGTGGCCATGGCCTTGTCCTTCGGCACGAGCCTCATCTGCCACTGCGTCTGTGTCCCGTCGGTGTCGATGGTGTAGTGGCGTTGCAGCAGCGCACGGTCGCCGCTGAGCAGGGCGCCGAAGCTCGATTGCAGGCCCGCCAGCTCCGGTGCGCGCGACAACGAGAAGGTACGCGATTTCCCCGCGCGGGTGATGGTGGCCTGCCCGGCGCGGATCGTGGTGACTTCCAGATACGGTGCGCGCACGTCGCGAATGAAGGTATCGGTGTCCGGCCGGCGGTATTCGCCCGACACCTGCAACGGCTGCTTGAGGAGCTTCGAGCCGCGCAGCTCGACGAAGGACGTGCGCATCGGCGCGGGGCGCGCGAGCTTCGACAGCACCCAGTGGGTGGTGGCTGCGGTGTCAGCCGCGGCCAGCGTCGTGCTGCTCAACAGCAGTCCCATCGACAGCACCGCCATCGACAGCATTGCCATCGCCGGCCGTCCCGCGGGACGGGTTGTCGTTCGTGTCGATCCTTTCACCTGTGCTGCCCTCTTCACTCTCAATGCCCCAGAAATCATAGAAGTTGAACCAGTTGTACGGCGCTTGCCGGGCGTAATGCTCCAACCGCGCGGCATAACGCTGGATGAGCGCCGCGACGGCGGTCTTGCGCTGCTGGCGGGGAATGTCGATGGCGTCGGCGAAAGTCTCGAACTCCAGCGAGTAGCGGTTGCCGCCGTGGTACAGGCCGAACGCCAGGCACACCGGCACTTTCAGCACCGAGGCGATCAGCCAGGGCGCGGTCGGGAACAGGGCGGGCTTGCCGAGGAACTCCGCGGCCACGGCGGGGTCGCCGGGCTGGGTGCGATCCACCAGCAGCGCGATCAATGCGCCCTGATCGGCAGCTTCCTTGATTGCCAGCATGATCGACGGGCCGTCCTGGCTGGCGTCGATCACGGCGGCGGCGATCTCCGGGTTGAGCGCATCCAGCAGCTGCGTCATTGCCGCGTTGTGTGCCTTGTCCAGCACCACCCGGATCTTGTAATCCGGACGCTGCCGCGCCAGTACGCGCAGCACTTCGAAACTGCCCAGGTGTGAACCAAACAGCAGCACGCCGCGACCCTGGTCGATCTGCGCATGCACCTTTTCGACGCCGCGGATCTCGACGTCAAACCGGCGCGTCTCCCCACTGAGCAGGAATACGCGGTCGAGGATGGTCGAAGCGAAAGTGTGGATATGGCGCGCGGCATCCCACAGCGTTGCGCGCCGGCCGAGCACGCGATTGAGGTACAACAGCGAACCCTCGCGTTCGCCGCGGCGGCGCAGCAGGAAGTACGCGGTGATCGGATATAGCAACGGCCGCGCAACGCGGCGACCGCCGTATTTGCCGATGCTACGGATCAGCCAGATCGCGAGCCGGCCCCCGCCTTCGTGCCGTTGTTTCCAGGTGTTGCTCACGGCACGTGGCTCGACAGCAGCAGGTCCGACAGCAGCAGGCTCGACAGCATCACGCTTGACAGCATCACGCTTGACAGCATCAGGCTTGACAGCATCAGGCTCGACAACACTAGGCTCATGTCGCAACGGCATCACCGCAGACCACCGTGCCGCTGGCGAGCAGGTCCTGCCCGCGCAGCACCCGAAAACCCCAGCGTGGCGCGGCCCCATCGAGTTCGATGCGTGCGGTTTCACCGGGTAGCAGGGACTGCATGAACTTGACCTGTGGCAACGTCAATGACCCCAGCGGACCATGTGCGTCCTCGATCGCCTCGAGCACCCGGTCCAGCAGCACCACGCCCGGCACCAGTGGGCGGCCGGGGAAGTGGCCGGGGAGGCTTGGGTGGTCTTGGGTGATGCAAAATTCGGTCATCGGTTAAAGCATGCGTGGCGCTGGCGATACCCGCAAGCGTGGGCTTTTCGTAGGAGCGGCTCCAGCCGCGAGCTCTCATCGGGCATGAGAAAAAGCTAATGCGAAGGCGAAGGCGTCAACCCTCAATGCAAAAAATCACGCCAGAACACAGGGCCCAATCCCGCCAGCCGCCGCGCGAAGTCGGCGAAGTTCTTGTAGCGGCCAGGGAAACGACGTTTGCGATACAGGTACTCGGCCAGCATGAAGCTGCCCATGATTCCGTAGTCCAGGAAATTGGCGAACCACGACCACTGCGCCTGCGACACCGTGACCGCTGGCTGCACGCCGAATTGGGCCAGCAGGCCTGCCGGCGTCGCGATCATCGCCAGCGTGATGTTCGACACGGCGATTGCCGCCAGCAAAACCGCCCATGCCGCGGTCAGCGCACGTGTGTAATGGCGCAGGTCCGGCGTCAACTCATCTGCCGTGGACTTCTCCAGTGCAGCCACGATTTTACTGATCAGCGGCACGCGACCCGGTTTGAGGCTGCGCGCGAACCACCACGCCACCAGCATGATGAAAACAAACGGCACCAGCAGCAGCGGCGCTTGCACGTACGGTGTCTGCATCAGCCAAGCCGCACCGAGCGCACCGGCAACCAAACCCAGCCACGCCGCGATGCGTCCCTGCAGCAACGGCGCAAGCAGCACCAGCGCGACCAGCACGACGATCGCCAGCGCTGCCAGCAGGTTGTCCTGACGGGCGCTGGCCTGGTGCGCCAGGACCGCATAGGCGACCGCCAGGACCGCCCGGACGAGAAGGATCAAGCCGCTTTGTGCTGTTCGATATGCGCCGACAGCGCGCGCAGCGAGGCGAACACGCGACGGTTTTCCTCGCTGTCGGACTTGAGCTGGAAGCCGTAGCGCTTGCTGATGGCCAGCGCCAGTTCCAGCGCGTCGATGGAATCCAGTCCGAGCCCTGCGCCAAACAGCGGTGCATCGGGATCGATCTCGGCGGCGCTGACGCCTTCCAGGTTCAGGCTCTCGACCAGCAGGTCGGCAAGTTCACGTTCGGCAGCGGTCAGCGACGACGATTCCATGGTGGGTGGTCCGTAAAGAGTGATTGCAGTGGATCGCGAGGAGTGTGCGGGCCCGCGCGCAGGCCGGGTTCCGGCGAGGCGCGCGTTATCATGCGCAGCGACGAAATGATCGCACGCGCGGGGCCGGAACAGGAATGACACATGCGGCGCAGGACATGAACGCGGTACGCAACAAGGATGTTGAGGAGGGTCCGGCCGAGTCGATCGAGCCGATGCCCGTGCAGGATGCGTTCCAGCGGCCTGCCATCGAAACACCCGACGTGCTGGTGATCGGCGGTGGCCCTGCCGGTTCTACCGCCGCGACCCTGCTGGCGCGTAAAGGCTGGCAGGTGACACTGCTGGAAAAAGGCCAGCACCCGCGCTTCCACATCGGCGAATCGCTGCTGCCGAAGAACATGCCGATTCTCGAGCGCCTCGGCGTGCTGGAGCAGGTGCGCGCGATCGGCGTGCTCAAGCTCGGGGCCGATTTCCCCAATGACGCCGGCCATTACAACGTCTTCAGTTTCAAGCGCGCATTGGAATGCGGGTCCGACTTCGCCTTCCAGGTCAAACGTGAAGAGTTCGACCACCTGCTGTTCGAACATGCCCGCGCCCAGGGCGTGGACGCGCGCGAAGGCGTACAGGTGGATCGCATCGCGTTCGACGAAAACGGCGCTATCACCGTGCACGCCGGCACGCGGCAATTCCGCCCGCGCTACCTGCTCGACGC
>JALYOU010000060.1 GCA_030856725.1 Pseudomonadota bacterium | reverse complement strand
AAATCGAATCCGCGGCCGCCTTGCTGCCACGCGACTGCGTACTCGACGGCGAACTGCTGGCGTGGCGCGAAGGTGATGCGCCGATGCCGTTCACCGCGTTGCAGACGCGTATCCAGCGCCTGAAGCCCGGCGCGAAAACGTTGAAGGACACGCCGGTGCGGGTGCAGGTGTACGACCTGCTGGAACTCGACGGCGACGATTGGCGCGAGCGGCCCCTGAGCGATCGCCGCGCTGCACTGGAAGCTTTGGTTGCGTCGATTCCGGATCCGGAAGCGGGTGGGGCACGCATCGTCCTGTCGCCGCGCGTGCAGGCCAGCGCCTGGACCACCGCCGCCGCGCTTCGCGTCAGCGCGCGCGGACGCGGCGTCGAAGGCCTGATGCTGAAACGACTGTCGTCGCCGTATCAGGCCGGCCGCCGCCGCGGCGATTGGTGGAAGTGGAAGATCGATCCGCTCACCATCGACGCGGTGCTGCTTTACGCACAATCCGGCCACGGCCGGCGTAGCACGCTGTACACCGACTACACCTTCGGCCTGTGGGACGGCGACACGTTGGTACCCGTGGCCAAAGCGTATTCGGGCCTTGACGATAACGAGATCCTCGCGCTCGACAAATGGATCCGCGCGCACACGCTGGAACGTTTCGGGCCGGTGCGCTCGGTGCAGGCACATCACGTGTTCGAGCTTGGGTTCGAAGCAGTGAATAAATCGGGCCGCCACAAGTCAGGCATCGCGGTGCGCTTCCCGCGCATCCTGCGATGGCGCAAGGACAAGCCGATGTCGGAAGCCGACCGGCTCGACACCTTGCGGGCGCTGGCACGTTGAGCATGGATGTGTTGGCGAACAAGGCGTCGCGATCGATGCCGCGCCGCAATCTGTCGAAGTCGAACTACGCGCCGTTGGCGGCATGGTTTCAGGCGCAGGGCTGGAAGCCACTCCCGTTCCAGCGCGAAGTGTGGCGGCGCTACCTCGAAGGCGAATCCGGATTGCTGCATACACCGACCGGTAGCGGAAAGACACTGGCCGCATTCGGCGGCCCACTGCTTGAAGCGCTTGCTCACGCTCGCTCGCCTGCGCCGCGGAAAAAGACCAGCACCAAACCGCGCAGCAAGGACGGCGACAGCGGACGCATCAAGGTGCTCTGGATCACGCCATTGCGCGCGCTGGCCGCCGACACGCTGCGCGCCTTGCGCGAACCGATCGACGCGCTCGGACTCGACTGGGTTGTCGGCATGCGCACGGGCGACGCCACCGCGCGTGACAAGCGGCTTGCGCGTGCGGGAAAGCTCGACGTACTGGTGACGACACCCGAATCGCTCGCGCTGCTGCTGTCGTATCCCGACACCGCACCGCAGTTCGTGAACCTGCGCTGCGTGATTGTCGACGAATGGCATGAGCTGCTCCCCAGCAAGCGCGGTGTGCTGTTGCAACTCGGCCTCGCGCGACTGCGTGCGCTGTCACCGGCGCTTCGGTTGTGGGGTCTGTCGGCAACACTCGGCAACCTCGACGAAGCGCGCGACGTGCTGCTGCCGCATATGCCCGCGGCGCAGACCGTGTCCGGCGTGAAACCGCGCTCGCTGAAGATCGAAACGCTGCTGCCCGCCGAGGGCGAGCGCTTTCCGTGGGCGGGCCATCTCGGGCTGTCGCAACTGCAACGCGTGTTGCACCGTCTGACCGCCGTGCGCACCAGCCTGCTGTTCACCAACACGCGCGCGCAGGCCGAACTCTGGCACCAGGCGCTCGCCGCGGTGTGGCCGGAAGATGCCGGCACGCTCGCGTTGCATCACGGCTCGCTCGATCCAAAGCTGCGCGCCGCTGCCGAGCAGGGCTTGCGCGACGGGCGGCTGCGCTGCGTGGTGGCGACATCAAGCCTCGATCTTGGCGTCGACTTTCCCGCCGTCGATCAGGTGCTGCAGATCGGCAGCCCGAAAGGCGTCGCGCGCCTGCTGCAGCGCGCCGGGCGCGCCAAACATCGTCCGGGTGAAGCGGGTCACGTGATCTGCGTGCCGTCGCATGCGCTGGAACTGGTCGAATACGCCGCCGCGCGCAGCGCCATCGCACGTGGTGCGATCGAGGCGCGCCGACCGTTGACCTTGTGCCTGGACGTACTTGCCCAGCATTGCGTCACGCTGGCGCTCGGCGGCGGCTTCGATGCACGTTCGTTACTGGCGGAAATCCGCGGCACGCACGCGTACGCGGCGCTCGACGAGGCGACGTGGCAGGCAGTGCTCGATTTCATCGTGCAGGGCGGCGCGGCGTTGTCGAGCTATCCGGATTTCTGCCGCGTCGTGATCGACGACGACGGCGTGTACCGTGTCGAGGACAGGCGCATCGCACTGCGGCATCGGCTGTCGATCGGCACCATTACCAGCGATGGCAGCGTGTCGGTGAAGTTCCTGCGTGGCGGCGGGTTGGGGTCGGTGGAGGAAGCCTTCGTCGGACGTATGCGGCGCGGTGACAGGTTCCAGTTCGCAGGACGTCTGCTGGAACTGGTGCGGCTCGAGGACATGACCGCGTACGTGCGCGCCGCCAAGTCCGGCGATGGCACGGTGCCGAAATGGATGGGTGGGCGCATGCCGTTGTCGTCGGAACTCGGGCGCGAGGTCGAGCGCATGTTCGCCAGCGGCGAGGGGTCGCCAGAGCTGCGTGCCATCGCACCGCTGCTGCGATTGCAGCAGGCCCTCTCGGCATTGCCCGCGCCGGATCTTCTGCTCGCCGAAACGGTCAAGGCACGCGATGGCCGGCACCTGTTCGTGTATCCCTTCGCGGGCAGGCAGGTGCACGATGGACTTGGTTCGCTGTTGGCGCTGCGCTGGGGCCGGATTTCCGCCAACAGCTTCAGCTTCGCAGCCAACGATTACGGTCTCGTCCTGTC
>JALYOU010000033.1 GCA_030856725.1 Pseudomonadota bacterium | reverse complement strand
ACGCGATCGGCACCGGCGCCGCTGAGCGCGAGATGGATGGTTTCCGGCGTCAGCGTGTGTTCGCCCGCTTCGGCATACAGCGCGTGCAACAGCTGTTCCGCCGCCGCGACCGCGTCGTCGCCGCCGGTGACGCGATAGATGTTGCCGCGATTGGCGATCTCCACGCCCAGCCGCAACTCGATCTGGCGCAGGTGGCCGTCGAATGGTCCATTGAGGTTGGCGAGCCGCTCCATGTCGGCGGGCTCGAGGAGGAAGTCGCGTTGTTTGGGGGAGGTCATGGCGGAAGGGTAGCGCGCAGGATGTGTAGGGAGTTGCATCTGCAGTGTGCCTGCGCATATGGGCTTTCTGACAAAGAAAGCGGCGGGCCGGGGCCCGCCCTACGCGGCTGTTTCGTTTGTCACTGCAACTCGGCCACGCAGCGAATTTGGCATCGCTTCGGTGATCACTACATCGACGAACTGCCCGATCAGCCGCGCGGGCCCGGGAAAATTCACAGAGCGCATGTTTTCGGTCTTGCCGGTCAGCTCGCTCGCATCCTTGCGCGATGGGCCTTCGACCAGCACCGATTGCACGCTGCCCACCATCGCCTGCGAAATCGTCGCCGAATGCGCATTGATGTGCGCTTGCAGACGCTCCAGGCGTGCATGTTTCACCGCGTCGGAGGTGCCGTCTTCAAGATCAGCCGCAGGCGTGCCCGGGCGGCGCGAATAGATGAAGGAAAACGACTGGTCGAAACCGATGTCCTCGATCAGCTTCATGGTCTTGTCGAAGTCCGCGTCTGTTTCTCCCGGGAATCCCACGATGAAATCGGATGAGATGGAAATATCCGGCCGCACCGCGCGCAGCCTGCGCATCTTCTGCTTGAATTCCAGCACGGTGTAGCCGCGCTTCATCGCCGCGAGGATGCGGTCGCTGCCGGCCTGCACCGGCAGGTGCAGGTAATTGGCCAGTTGCGGCACGTCGCGGTAGGCCTCGATCAGCGAATCGGAAAACTCCAGCGGGTGCGAAGTGGTGAAGCGGATGCGGCCGATGCCTTCGATCTCCGCAATCGCGCGGATCAGCAGCGCAAGATCGGCAATCTCCACATCGCCGCCGCTTTCAACAGGCGAGATCGGCCCGCGATATGCATTGACGTTCTGCCCGAGCAGGTTCACCTCGCGCACCCCCTGCGCAGCCAGTTGCGCCACTTCCACCAGCACGTCCTCGAACGGGCGGCTCACTTCCTCGCCGCGGGTGTAGGGCACCACGCAGAAACTGCAGTACTTGCTGCAGCCCTCCATGATCGAGACGAACGCGCTTGGGCCTTCCGCGCGCGGCTCGGGCAGGCGGTCGAACTTCTCGATCTCGGGGAAACTGATGTCCACCTGCGACTTGCCGGTGGCGCGACGTGCCGCGATCAGCTCCGGCAAGCGGTGCAGCGTCTGCGGGCCGAAGACCAAGTCCACGTAAGGCGCGCGCTTGACGATGGCCTCGCCTTCCTGCGAGGCCACGCAGCCGCCGACGCCGATGATGACCGGCGTGCCATCGGCCTTGAACCTGGCTTCTTTCAGTTTCCGCCAGCGGCCGAGCTGGCTGAAGACTTTCTCTTGTGCCTTCTCGCGGATCGAGCAGGTATTGACGAGCACCACATCGGCCTCGTCCACGTTGTCGGTAAGTTCCAGGCCGTGGCTGGCGGCCAGCACGTCGGCCATCTTGGCCGAGTCGTACTCGTTCATCTGACAGCCGTGGGTCTTGATGAAGAGCTTGCCGGCGGCGGCTTGGGCAGGCGCGGCTGTGGACGCGACTGTTGTGGGCAAAGTTGCGGCGGGCAGGCCCTGTGCGGGGAGCAAGGCGGAATCGGAAGGGGTCATGTCGGTTCCGGGAGGGCGGCGGTGAATCCGCGCCGGATGGGAGGGCGAGAGTGTGCGTTTAGTGTAATGGGTCACTGTCCTGAGTTAACCCCGGACCGCGTTTTCACAATCAAGGACTTGGCAACCGCACGCCGAGGGGGGACACTCCGGGCAATGAAGGGGATTCGGGGACTATTGGTTGTCTTCTGCGCGCTGGCGGCACTGCCCGCGGGCGAGGTGCTGGCGGGCACGGTATACCGCTGCGACAGCGCCAATGGCGGCCGCAGTTATTCCAGCAAGCGCGTCTCCGGTGCGAGCTGCACGCCGATCAGCTCCTACTCGGCCAAGCGCTACAAATCGCCTGCCCCCGCGTCCTGGATGACCAGCCCGCCTGCCGGTGCGGTCGGCAGCGTCACGGCGCCGACACCGGTCGCCGGGTCGCCCGCTTCCGTCAATGCCAATCCACCGGCCAGCTTCAGCACCCCGACGGAGGTGACGCCCGCGCCTGCCGCGGCCAAGCCCTCCTACCAAGCCCCGCGGCTGGTGCGGGGGCAGGTCTATTCCTATATCAAGGATGGCATCCGCCATTACAGCAGCCGCGTACCCAAAGGCGTGTCCGGGGCGACGGCGATGCGGACCATCAAGTACAGCTTCCTCGAGACGTGCTACGCCTGCGGCAGCAAGCCCGGCGTCAACTTCGGCACGCTGCGCCTGAACTTGACCGCCTACAACAATGAGATCGCTAGCGCGGCGCGCGCGCATGGCGTTGACGAGGCCATCGTCCGCGCCATCATCCATGCCGAATCGGCCTTCAACCCCAACGCGCTCTCCCGCGTGGGCGCGCAGGGCCTGATGCAGCTGATGCCGGGCACCGCCCGCGACGTCGGCGTCAGCAATGCCTTCGATCCCGCCCAGAACATCGGTGGTGGGGTCCGCTACCTGGCGATGCTGCTCAAGCGCTACAACGGCAACCTGACCCTGGCTGCTGCTGGCTACAACGCTGGTCCGGGGGCGGTGGACAAGTACAAGGGCGTGCCGCCGTACAGCGAAACGCGCCGCTATGTCGAACGGGTTGGCGTGCTTGCCGACCGCTATCGCGGCAGTCTGGCCGCCAAGTAATCGCGGCGGCCGCACCGGCGGTTGCGCCGGATCTCCCAAGAACCACACGTAAGGCCTTGATGGGCGGCAAAAGATTGTCTGCCGATTCAGCGTTCCGTTACACTTTGCCGTCTTTTCTGGCCGGTTCCGCGACGCGAAACCGAAGGCGCTTCGGCCAGATCGCCAATGAATGTCTTTTGCGGAGTGCCGGATGGCCAATGATGAGGTCAAGGGCCCTGATAACCAGGGTCGCCGCCGATTCCTGACTGCGACCACCGCCGTGGTCGGAGCAGTCGGAGCCGGTTTTGTCGCAGTACCTTTCATCAAGTCGTGGAATCCCAGTGCGCGGGCGAAATTGTCCGGCGCGCCAGTGATCGTCGATATCAGTGCGTTACAGGAAGGCCAGATGCTGACGCCGGAGTGGCGTGGGCAACCGATTTGGATTATTCGCCGATCGCAGAAGATTCTAACGACCTTGCCGACTTTAGACGGTCGCCTCCGCGATCCCGAGTCGGCCAATGCCGATCAGCAGCCCGCGTATATCAAGGGCGAAACGCGCTCGATCAAGCCGGAAATCCTGGTGCTGGTCGGGCTGTGCACTCACTTGGGTTGCGCGCCGAAGATGCATGCCGAAATCAAGCCGGAGCCCTTCGATCAGCAGTGGAAGGGCGGCTTCTACTGCCCGTGCCACAAATCCCGCTTCGACATGGCCGGCCGTGTGTACGAAGGCGTGCCCGCGCCGACCAACCTGCTGGTGCCGCCGCACCATTACGAAAACGACAACACGATCGTCATCGGCGTCGATCCACAAGGGGCCGCATAAGCCATGGCGAACATCCTGACGCGGACGGCCAATTCGGTAGGCGACTGGGTCAACGCACGTGCGCCGGCCTTGATGCCGATGTACCGCAAGCACATGACCGAGTACTACGCGCCGAAGAGTTTCAACATCTGGTACATCTTCGGCGTGTTGTCGCTGGTGGCGCTGATCAACCAGATCGTCACCGGCATCTTCCTGACGATGCATTTCAAGCCGAGCGCGGCGGAAGCCTTCGCGTCGGTTGAATACATCATGCGTGACGTCGAGTGGGGCTGGCTGATCCGCTACATGCACTCGACTGGCGCGTCGCTTTTTTTCATCGCCGTCTACCTGCACATGTTCCGCGGACTGATGTACGGCTCGTATCAGAAGCCGCGCGAACTGGTGTGGCTGCTGGGCATGGTGATTTACCTGGTGCTGATGGCCGAAGCGTTCATGGGCTACGTGCTGCCGTGGGGCCAGATGTCATTCTGGGGCGCGAAGGTGATCATCTCGTTGTTCGGCGCGATTCCGGTGATCGGCCAGGGCCTGACCGAATGGATCATGGGCGATTACTTGCCGGCCGACGCCACGCTCAACCGCTTCTTCGCGTTGCACGTGATCGCACTGCCACTGGTGTTATTGCTGCTGGTCGTGCTGCATCTCGGTGCGCTGCATGAAGTCGGTTCGAACAACCCCGATGGCGTCGAGATCAAGAAAGGACCCAAGGGCAACCGCTGGTCGCTGACAGCGCCCGCCGACGGCATTCCGTTCCATCCGTACTACACGGTGAAGGACACGGTGTTCGTCGGGTTCTTCCTGATGCTGGCCGCATTCATCATCTTCTTCGCGCCGACCATGGGCGGCTGGTTCCTCGAGCACGATAACTTCACCGAGGCCAACCGCCTGGTCACGCCCGAGCACATCAAGCCGGTCTGGTACTACACGCCGTACTACGCGATGTTGCGCGTGATCCCGCACAAGCTCAGCGGCGTGATCGTGATGTTCTCGGCGATCGCGGTGCTGTTCCTCGTGCCGTGGCTGGATCGGTCCAAGGTCAAGTCGTACCGCTATCGCGGCATGCTGTCGAAAGTGATGCTGGGCATCCTCGCGATCAGCTTCGTGTGGCTCGGCAAGATCGGTGCAGGTCCGGGCACCGATCCTGTGGAAACCATCGTGGGTCGCGTGCTGACCTTCCTGTATTTCATGTTCTTCATCACCATGCCGATCTGGACGAAAGTCGACAAGACCAAGCCGGTGCCGGAGCGGGTCACGACACATGACTAAGATGTTTCTTCCACGACTCGCGACTCTGATCGCCGGGCTGGTGCTGTCGGTTGCGGTGATGGCCTCTGAAGCCAGCGACACGCAACAGGCCGGCACGGACGTCGGCGACCGCGCCTCGTTGCAGCGCGGCGCCGCGCTGTACATGAACTACTGCTCGGGCTGCCACTCGCTCAAATACCTGCGTTACTCGCGCATCAGCGAGGACCTGGGGCTGGGCGAGGAGGAGGTCATGACCAACCTCAACCTCACCGGCGCCAAGTTCGGCGAGCACATCCTCAGCTCGATGCCGGCGGACAAATCAAAGGAATGGTTCGGCCAGACGCCGCCGGACCTGAGTGTGATTTCCCGCGTGCGGGGCAACGACTGGATCTACACCTACCTCAAGTCGTTCTACATCGATGAAGCGCGGCCGTTGGGCTGGAACAACAAGCTGTTCCCAAACGCGTCGATGCCAAACCCGCTGTGGCAGATGCAGGGCCTGCAGCGCGCCGAATACGGCAAGGCCGACGCCACAGGCGAGCGTCCGGTCGAGAAGTTGGTGATGGCGCAGGCCGGCACCATGGATGCCGAACAGTTCAACCAGGTCGCCCGTGACATCACCGCCTTCCTCGAATACGCCGGCGAACCCGCCGTGCTCAAGCGCGAGGCGATGGGCGTGTGGGTGATCCTGTTCCTGGCGTTCTTTACCTTCCTCGCGTGGCTGTTGAAGTCCGAATACTGGAAGGACGTGCACTGAGGCGTTGATGGTCATGCCTGCGCGACACACGATTACCGTAACGGCGCATTTATCGCGCCGTACGGAGTCACGGATCGTAACGGCATGGCAATTCACATGACCTCGCTGGTTGGCGATCGCCCGCAAGGGGTGGGCGGCGCCTGGTTGAAGGAGAGGTCGATGATGGCTACAAGTCCGCGCATGCGTAACGCACTGACGCTGTTTTCCTCGGTCGATGACGTGCTGTGTCATCGCGTGCGTCTGGTGCTGGCTGCCAAGGGCGTCACTTACGATTTCGTGCCGGTCGATTCGCAGAATCCGCCCGAAGACCTGATCGACCTCAACCCCTACCACTCGGTGCCGACACTGGTCGAGCGCGAACTGGTGCTGTACTCCGCATCGGTGGTCAGCGAATACCTCGACGAACGCTACCCGCATCCACCGCTGATGCCGGTCGATCCGTTGTCGCGCGCGCGCCTGCGCCTGGCGATGCTGCGCATCGAGCACGACTGGGTGCCGCAGGTGCAGGCCGTGCAGCTGGGCAACAAGCAGCAGGCCGAAAGCGGACGTAAGCGCCTCAAGGAACTGCTGACTGCTTCGCTGCCGTTGTTCAAGGCCAGCAAGTTCTTCCTCAATCCCGAAATGAGCCTGGCCGATTGCGCCATGGCCCCGATCATCTGGCGCCTGCCGTGGCTGGGCATTCCATTGCCCAAGGATGGCAAGCCGATCGAGGATTACGGCAACCGCATCTTCCGCAACCCGGGTTTCGTGCGCAGCCTGACCGAGGAAGAGAAGAAACTCCGCGACATGCCGGTGTAAGTTGGTGCATGACTAACGACGCACCACGAATGACCAGTCATCGCCCGTATCTGTTGCGGGCGCTGTACGAATGGATCGCTGAAAACGGCATGACGCCGCACCTGCTGGTGGACGCGACGCAACAAGGCGTGCAGGTGCCACCCAGCGCGGTCAAGGACGGCAAGGTCGTTCTCAACATCGCTGCGCGCGCCGTCACGCGATTGGAGCTCGGCAACGACGCCGTCACCTTCAGCGCGCGCTTCGGCGGGGTCAGCCAATCGGTGATGGTACCGATGCCGGCGGTGCTCGCGATCTACGCCCGCGAAACCGGGCAGGGCATGGCATTGCCCGACGACATCGCATCCACCGACTCCGACCCCGACAACCTGCCGCCGCCGTCGACGCCCGACGACACGCCGCCGACTGCCAAGCGATCGCACTTGCGGGTGATCAAATAGGGCATCTATTCGAATCAAATTGGCAGATCAAGAAGTCAGATGCTGCAGTCACTGAGGTTGTGTCAAGAGTTCTGGCCACGTGTGCGCTGTGCATTTACTTGCCATCGCTTTGGTCAGTCTTTGGTTCGCCCTCTCTGACTTCGCAAAGTCTGGACCTGACACATGGCCTATATTCTCGCTGCTCGGTGCTGCCGTGCTTGGCGCCCTTGGCGCCTACTTGTGAGTGATTGGCACGTTAACGCTTCTGCTTCGTTGCTGGAGCAACGGGACCGAAACGATACCTAACATTCGTCGGGCCGACGCCGCTTCGCGGCTAGGCATGACTTCGGGTGTAGACGCAGGTAGAGCGATGGCTCACTAAGCCAATCTGATGTCAGTACTGACCGTACGGACCGCGACCCACATCCTGCGCCAGCGGCCCGCTGAATCCGATCAACTGCTCGCCCCGAAGCACGAGCTTCCCGACCTGCCGGTCCTGTCCGTCACGGGAGTACTCGAAGCGGAAATCACGTTCGAACCCCATGCGGCCGTCGTGGCCACGGCGTAGCCGCATCCCGGAGGCGTGCACGGTCTGGTCAAGCAGTTGCACGCCTGCGACGTGACAGGCGTTGCGGCCCAGCGCCTCGGCCCGTTCGGCGGCAGCGCGAGCGCTGTTCCAGAACGCGAATCCCAGTGCGCCCAGAACCATCAGAACCAGTAAAGTCGGCATGCCAACAAATGTGGCGGCTGCCGGCGGGTTAAGCAAGTCGTTTTCCGGCCGGTTTTCTTTTCATCAATTTCACAGGACAGGGAGTCATCTGGCGCATGAAACACCCACAGGACAGGGAATCCTCGACCCAATGAAACTCATTTTCCCCGGCGGTGAATATCCGCAAGTCCTGCTTGGCCCCGGTATCAACAAGATCGGCTCGGACCCGCAGTCCAACATCGTGCTCGATCGCCCCGGCGTCATGCCGCGGCATTGCGAACTCAATGTCAGCGCGCACGGCGTGATGCTGCAGGTGCCGGCGGGCACCACGGTAAACGTCAACGGGCGCGACGTGGATGGCGTGATTGCATTGCGTCCCGGCGACAGTGTCGCGTTCGATGGCGTTCTCGCGCGGCTGGCCTCCGTGGACGCTGCGGTGCCTACCGGGTATCGCGCGCCACAAGGTGACGGGATGCCGCACTCTGCCAACGACGATCCGGGTGCGACCACGATCCGTCCGGTCATGCCGAAATACGTCCTGCGCGGCGTATCTGGCATCGGTTTCGGCCGCAGTTATCCCGTCGTGGGGACCACCGTCATCGGCCGTGCGCCGGAATGCGAACTGCGCATCGACGAACGCGGGATTTCGCGCCAGCACGCGCGCATGGTGCCCAGCGCCGATGGGTTGAACATCCAGGATCTTGATTCGGCTAATGGCTGTTTCATCAATGGCAAGCGCGTTCGCGACGGGTATGCGGTGCCGGGCGACGAGATCGGGTTCGACACGCAGCGCTTCCGGCTGGTGGCGCCGGGTCAGGCCGAGCAGGTGCATGCGGTGCCGCGCAGTGTTTCGCAACACAAGCCGTTTTCGCCGTGGCTCTGGCTGCTGCTGGCGGTGCTGTCGTCAGCGGCCGCGACGATGCTGTGGCTGTTGCGCTGAGGCAACGCTTTCGTAGGGTGGGCCCAGGCCCACCATCTCGTGATCGGGACGAAAAACTGGTGGGCCAAGGCCTACCCTACGTTTCAACCGCGCGGCCGGCCGAGTTTCATTGACAGGTCGATGGCATGCACGTGCTTGGTCAGCGCGCCGATGGAAATGCAATCGACGCCGTCCTCGGCAATGCTGCGTACCGTGTCCAGATCGACGCCGCCGGACACTTCCAGAGGAATTCTTCCTGCTGCGAGACGGACCGCTTCCCGTCGCGTCGTCGGATCGAAGTCGTCGATCAGGATGCGTTCGCAGCCGGCCACCAAGGCTTCCTGCAACTGCGCCAGGGTTTCCACTTCGACGATCAATGGCAGTTGCGGGTGCATGCTGCGGGCTGACGTAATCGCGGCCGTCAGCGAGCCTGCGGCGCGGATGTGGTTTTCCTTGAGCATCACAGTGTCGTAGAGCCCAACCCGATGGTTGTGGCCACCGCCTGCACGCACCGCGTATTTCTGCGCCCGCCGCAAACCGGGCAATGTCTTGCGTGTATCCAGGATGCGCGCGTTCGTTCCCTGCACGGCGGCGACATACGCTGCGGTCGTGGTCGCGGTGCCGCTGAGTGTCTGCAGGAAATTCAGGGCCGCGCGTTCGCCGCTGACCAGCGCCCGCACACGGCCTTCAAGTGTCGCCAGTATCGTGCCCGTCGCGACGTGGTCCCCGTCGGCAACATGCCATTCGATTTGTACTTGCGGATCCAAGGCCAAGTGGCAGGCGTCGAACCAGGGCCGGCCCGCGATGACGGCCTCCTGCTTGCAGAGCAGATACGCAACGTCGGCATGATCCGGCAGCAATGCGGCGGTGACGTCACCGCTGCCCAGATCCTCGGCCAGCGCGCGCGACGTCCGCGTCGATCACCTCGCGCGGAGGCGTGACGAGAGACGGGTTCACGGGTGCCTGCTCATTTCTGCGCGAAGTCGCCGATCTGCGACGTCGCGATGCCTTCCTCGATCAGCAGGACCGGAATGCCGTCATCGATCCGGTACACGGTCTTGCCATCGCGCGTCAGCAGCCCTTCGCGGATCGCATCGGCCTGCGCGGTCCCATCGACACGCTTGACCGAAGCGTCTGCGATCGCGCGATTCAGGGCATCCAAGCCGCGTTTGTCGAGCCGGGCCAGCGGTTGCCGCGTAGCGGGGCATACGAGGATGTCGAGAAGTTTGCGGTCCATGGCAACGCCGTTCTTTCAGGAGGCCGGTAGAATACGTCTTTGCGACAGGGGACAGCCATGCCTGCCAACCCGAAAGATCCGTC
>JALYOU010000019.1 GCA_030856725.1 Pseudomonadota bacterium | reverse complement strand
CGCAGGATTCAACGGCGTGCGCTGGCAGCGTGGCGGCAACGGCCACCTTCGCCAACACACTTGCTGAAACCACACATGCAGAAATCACACATGCTGAAAGCATGGAAGGGCGGTGCGACGCTGCTCTGGAACAGGGAGGAAACATGGGGGGCGCCATGCAGTCGTAATCGACCGTCCCTCACATCTACGTCACGCGATCTTCCGCGGATGCGTCATGCATCAAGCCGCCCGTTCAGCCAGAGAGTGCGCAATGGCGTGCGGGCGCTGCATCCAGGTGAAGTGATCGGCAGCGACGCCAAGGTCATGTGCGTCGAGCGTCAAGATTTCGGCACTGGATCGTGACAACTTCGACAGCAGGAAGCGCAACGATGAATCCGGAGCGAGCCAGTCATCCGACAACACCACCGCGCGTGTCGCGACATCGATCCGCGCCATGGCTGCCTCGAGATCGGTCGAGATGCCGTGCGCGGTGTAGCGGCCACTGAGCGCGGTGCGCGCCCAGTCCACGATCAAGGTGCTTGCCTCGTTGCCGCCAAAGCCGATGAGGCGGCCGGGCAATGCGCCACGCTGGCGCGCAAGCCATGGCAGGAAGCGGTAGACCAGCGGCAAGCCGAAACGCAGCGGTGCGGGGAAGGCGCGCCAGTACGGCGAGCCGGTGGCGACGAGCCACAACGCTTGTGCCGCAGGGGGTGACAGCGCCAGGTGGCACAACGCCAGTTGGCCACCGAGGCTATGGCCGCCGATGATGCGTGGCAACTGCGCGAACGCGTCGGCGACGGCCGCTTCGCTGGCGGGAACGTCGAGCGTCAACAGCTCGCGATACCCCCAGTCGCGGTTGCGGTCCGCACGCGTATTGCTGGAGCCGTTGCCGCGCCACTCGTGCACGAAGACGGCGATGCCGTGCGCGGCCAGTGCCTCGGCGAAGGGCAGATAATGTCTTGCCGCGACGCCGAGTGCAGGCAGCCACAGCAACGTCGCGTTCGGGTTGTCGGGAATGCGCGCAGGCAACAGCCAGTCGTGGCCGTCCTTGCCCTGAACGCTGAAACCCCTTGCGTCGATCATCAGTTCGTTGCCGCGCCGAAATGATCCAGCACGACGATATCGCTGCGCCCCGGACGATAGCCTTGGCGCAATGCACGATGCACGTAATCCGATGCCGCGACGCATGCATCCTGCAGGGAATTCCCCAGGCACAGATTTGCTGCGATCGCTGAGGCGAGCGTGCAGCCGGTACCGTGCGCCTGCAGTGCCAGTCTCGGATGGGAGATTTCGTGGACGCAGTCTTGGTCGGCGTACACATCGATGACGTCGCCGTGGTCGGCAAGATGTCCGCCTTTGATCAGCACGCTGCGCACGCCAAGCTCCATGAACTCGCCGCAGGCCGCGCGCATAGCCTCGAGGTCGGCAATCCCGTGGCCGAGCAGCAGTTCGGCTTCCGGCAGGTTCGGAGTCACGATGTCGGCATTTGGCAGCAGGCGCTTGCGCAACGCGTCCAGCGCATCCGGCTGTAGCAGGCGCGCGCCCGAGGTCGCGACCATGACCGGATCCAGCACGACGAATGGCACGCGATGCGTTGCCAAAGCACTGGAGACAGCGTTGATGACTTCACTGGTTGCGAGCATCCCGAGCTTGACCGCAGCCACATCGAAATCCTCGAAACACGCATCGATCTGCGCCCGCATAAAATCGGCCGGCGGCACATGGATGGCGGTCACGCCGCGCGTGTGCTGCGCGGTCAGCGCGGCGATCGCGCTGAGGCCATGGACGCCGTGTGCGGCAAACGTTTTCAGGTCGGCCTGGATGCCGGCACCGCCGCCCGAGTCGGAGCCGGCGATGGTGAGTGCGGATGGTTTCGCCGATCGCGGCATCGTCATGGGTGACATTCTGCAACGTTACAAGTAATGGCTGGCCCAGGGTCGACCCGGCCAGTTCGAGGGTGTGGTCGAAGTCGGTGACGTAATGCAGTCAACGGGCCTGGTCGCGTAGCTGTGTCGACGATCGCCTGTTGCGGTTGGATGTTGGAGGGTGGACACGATCGGCAAGATGTATAGGTCGCAGCGGACGGCGAGGCTCTTCTTCAGTGCAGCTGTGGGGATCAGGAGGGGCAAAGCGAGCGGTTCGTGCGCTCTAAAGGATCGGACGATGGATGGTCTTCACTCAGCAACGCATTTTTCAGCAGGGGACGTTTTCTGTCTGGTTGCTGCCCGGTGCCCACTTAAGGGTTCACCAATTTGTGCAATGCAGCATGGAATGCCAGGGTCAAAGTCAATACACTGCGTTCACGAAGTGTGAATTGCATCACGCCTCGTCCAGCTATTTCCATCCTCGTCAGGAGATCTCATGCTCAAGCTCCCCCGGGCCGTCGGCCTTGCCCTCGGCACACTCGTTTTCGCTGCTGGCTCAGCGCAGGCTGGGACCTATGTGGTCACCGCCAAGGCGCAGTCATTTGACACCCAACTGGCACGGAAGATCGAGGCCGCAGGGGGCACGATCACCGCCCGTCTCCCGCAGATTGGCGTCGCCATCGTTGAGGCTGACGAAGGATTTGCTTATCGGGCCGGAAAAATATCGGCACTCCGCTCAGTTGTGCCGGATGTCGTGATTCAGTTCGATCTGAACGAGGCGAGCGAGGAAATCCAGGAAGATTTCGCCAATCCGCCCGCTTCGGGCGACAACGACACGTTCTTTGACTTCCAGTGGGGCCACAAGGCCATCGATGCGGTCGGTGCGTGGAATGCCGGTTACCGCGGAAACGGTGCCGTGGTCGCGGTGCTCGATTCCGGCGTCTACTGCCAGCATCGGGATATCGGCCCCAACCTGTTGACCAGCCTGTCGCGTTCCTTCATTGCCGGGCAAAGTTACTGCAACGTGCTCGCCAATCCGCTAAACGGAGGGCGCAACGACAGCACCCACGGCACCCACACCTCGGGCACCATCCTGGCCGCGGATAATGGCTTCGGCACCATTGGCGTCGCGCCACAGTCCAAGCTGATCGCGGTCAAGGTGTTGAGTGCGACCACTGGCGGCGGCAGCTTCGCGGCCATCATGCAAGGCATCGTCTATGCCGCCGATGCAGGCGCGGATGTCATCAACATGAGCCTGGGCGTCAGCGGTGGGCTTCCCGTGGGGGGCAATGAAGTTGCCGAACTGATCAACGCCACCGGTCGGGCTACCCGTTACGCCAATAAGCTCAATGCCACTGTGGTCGCCTCGGCAGGCAACGACGGTCGTGATCTGGACCATGACAGCGGCCGCGTCTGCGACACCGACGGGGTGTGCACTACGGACAACCTGCGCGCGTTTCCGGCGCAGCTCCCGGGCGTGCTCGCGATCAGTGCGCTGGGACCGTTGAAGTGGCTCGCTGATCCGGCCAACGCCAACCTCGACATTCGTGCCAGCTACAGCAACTACGGCCAGTCGGTGATCGATTTCGGCGCGCCCGGCGGCAACTTCGATTATCCGGGTATCGAAACCTGCTCGCTCAAGGGCATCGTGCGCGCGTGCTGGGTGTTCGACATGGTGATGAGCACCACCTCGGGTACAGGCGGCTACGGCTGGTCGGCCGGCACCAGCATGTCCGCGCCTCATGTCTCCGGCGTGGCGGCGCTCATCGTCGGCAAGAATGGCGGCGAAATGTCGCCGGCTGCGGTCGAGCGCATCCTGCGTGCTTCGGCTGACGATCTGGGCAAACCCGGCAATGACGAAACCTTCGGTTCCGGGCGCGTCAATGCCGCGCGTGCCGTAGGGAACTGAAGTCTTCCACCCATGCGAAAAGGCCGCCCACGGGCGGCCTTTTTTTTGTCTCCCTCACAGCGGAGCT
>JALYOU010000011.1 GCA_030856725.1 Pseudomonadota bacterium | reverse complement strand
GCATGATTCTCCGGCATCCACATTCCTCGGCATCTGCGCAGTGGTGCCGACAGCTTCCGCTAACGCGCGCGTGTCGTAAAGTGTCGGCGCAAGCTGCTATCGAAGTTTATTCAGGAGACGCCCGATGCCCAACAGAAGCAGGCATCAAGACCGAAGGCGCGCGCAAGTTTGCGCCCAAGCCGCCAGTCGAAGTGCCGGACGACCTGCCGGCCGCGCTGAAGAAGAACGCGAAAGCACGCAAGACCTTCGATGGATTTTCACCCAGCGCACGCCGGGAATACGTGCAGTGGCTCACCGAAGCCAAGCGCGAGGAAACCCGTCGGAAGCGGCTAACGCAGGCAGTCGAGTGGATGGCCGAAGGCAAGCAACGCAACTGGAAATACCAGGGCTGTTGAAGGCCGCTGTAACCTTGCTCGTCATTCCCGCGAAGGCGGGAATCCAGCGACCCTGTGCTTGCAAATGATCAAAGTCACTGGATTTCCGCCTTTGCGGGAATGACGGGCATAGTTCTGTAACGGGTTGGTTCATCAACTCAATACACCGGTACATTCAATCCGGCACGCTCTGCGTGCGGAAGACTGGATAACGATTGAACCGTTCATCCCACGACGAATGCCGGCGTGCGAAAAACTGCAGGCGTGCCTGGGGATTTTTCGCGAACGCTTCATCGGTCTCGAGCCTGCGCTCGAACTCGGCCTTCAACGCCGCGTCGCGCGAGAGCATGTCGCGCGCGACATCCTCGGCCACGTAAGCCTCCATGTACTCCTTCTGCTCGAAGGCGTTGTTGAAGTCACCCCAGGCGACCAGCGAGTCGGAAGATTGCGGTTCCAGGATCGCCATCACCAGCCGCAGTTTCGGCTGCGCGATCGGCACGAACAATGCGCCTGCCGCCACCGATTGCGTCTGGGGTTTCCAGGCGCCTTCCAGCGTGAGTCGCTGGTGACCTTCAATGGAATTTGGAGTCAGCGTGGTCTTGTCCGCGTGGAAGGTTTCAACCTTCGCATCGTTCATCGCACGATCCATCGTGCGGAACTGGATACCGTGGATGGCCAGCTGCCGCGCCACGTCTGCCGCATGCTGGCGCGGCACCAGGTAACCGCCACGCGGCGCAACCACGCTCAGGCCCGGAACGATCTCGTCGCGCAACGGCACCTTCCACATCTGCGGCTTGCTGTCGTCGTAGCGCGTCATCAATGCGCCGGACACTTCCGATGGCGTGCGGGTGTAGGCATAGCCGCGAAAATCGATCGTGCGGCGCTTGTCGCTGGCGGCGTACTCCAGCGGCACGGATGCACCGGCAAGTTTCGACGCGCGCGCATCGGCCTGACGCGCCATGTCACGCCATTCTTTTCCGTGACGCGCGATGTGATCGACCACCGATACCACCGTGTTGCGCGTGATGCGCACGCGCGTGGGGTAATCCTTCCACGAATGCGTTTCCACCAGCATGCCGAGGCGGTTGCGTAACGGGAAATAGCCGTGCGAGAAACGTGGTGGCGGCACGGAATCGACGAAACCGGTCGTCGGATCCTCGAAATCGACGAACGACGGATAAAACGCCAGCGGCAGCGAACCCTGTGTCGCCAGGTCGGCGATCACGCCATCGCGCAACAGGCGGCCCGCCTTGCGCAGCTCGGCATCGCCCGAGTTCAGTGGTTCGACCTGAATCGAAATGTCATGCTCGAACTTCGCGCCATTGGTGACATGCAGGTCGATGGTGGCGACCGGGTCCCACGCATTGACCAGCGCCAGCATCGCCTGCATTTCGGGTGCATCGGCCTTGACGTAATCGCGGTTGAGATTGAAGTTCTGAGCGGTGGTGCGCCAGCCCATTTCTTCCGGACCGTTCTGGTTGGGCCGGTTCCAGCGGCCGAAGCGTTCGTGTCCATCGACGTTGAACACCGGCACGAACACCAGCACCTGCCTGTCGAGCGCGCCCTTGGCGGCTTCGCCATCAAGCAGCTGCCGCAGCGCCAGGAAACCCGCATCCTTGCCGTCGATTTCGCCGGCATGGATGCCGCCCTGCACCAGCACGACAGGCAGCCCACGGCTGCGTGCCGCTTCCGGCGTCAGCGCGCCGCTACGCGATACCGCGAGCGCCTTGATCGCACGGCCTTCCGGCGTGACGCCGAAATCGAAGCAGCGCACCGCGTCCGGATACGCCTTCGCGAATGCATCGCACAAGGCGATGACTTCATCGTAACGACCGGTCTTGAGGAAGCCGGAACGCTCTGAGAGTGTCACCAGAGTTTCGTTGGCAGCGCACGCGGGGGAAATAGAGGCGAGCAATGCGGCCAGGATCAGGGGGCGGATCATGTGTGGAGTCCAGTCGACGATGCATGCATGTTAGCGGAGGACGCCGTTGCAGCCCGCACAGCGAGGCACAAGGGTCCGCTGACAGGCAATGTCGGCACGGGCCGCCACGTCGCTGCCGATGACGCCTGCGCTCGCTAGACTTGCCGACCGCGGTTGCGGTCAATCAAAGGAGACTCCCGATGTACACCCTTTACTACGCGCCCGGTGCGGCCAGCCTGCTGGTGCATTGGTTGCTGCTTGAAACCGGACAACTTCACGAATTGCGGCTGGTCGACACCGGCAAGGGTGAACAGAAGTCGCCACAGTACCTGGCGATGAATCCGAACGGCGTCGTGCCGACGCTGCTGATCGACCGCGCTCCGATGTTCGAGGCGGCGGCGATCGCGATGCATCTCGCCGACAAACACCCAGAGGCGGCCCTGGCTCCGCAGGTGGGCAGCGATGCACGTCGTACCTACACGCAATGGATGTTCCACCTCGCCAATGCCGTACAACCGCTGTTCCGGCAGTGGTGGTATCCGCATGAACCGGCAGGCGACGCCAACATCGAACTGGTCAGGCAGGGCGCAGCCACGCGCATCGCCACAGCATGGGATCGCATCGATGCGCAACTTGCGGCACACGGGCCACACATTCTTGGAGACCGGTTGTCCGCGGCCGATTTCTATCTGGTCATGCTGATGCGCTGGTCGCGCAACATGCCGAGGCCGGCGACAGGGTGGCCGCACCTGAACGCGCTTGCGCAGAGGTTGAAAGCACGCCCCTCGTTTGCGAAATTGTATGGACGCGAAAGTTTGACGGAATGGGTGTGAGGTTCCTGACTCATCATTTCCCGTGAAGGCGGCATAGCTTTTCGTAGGAGCGACTTCAGTCGCGAGCTTTTGGCTCTAGCCGATATTCCGCGAGGGCAGGAAATGACCGCACAAGCTCGCAGCTGAAGCTGCTCCCGCCTCGATCCGTCCAACAGGTTAACCGCGGACATTCCGCAGCGCCCATGCGTTAGGCTAAACCTCACTACAGCATCCGGAACGCATCGCATGACCACGACCGCCGCTGAAGCCCGCCCCCCAGGACGTCTGCCACGCCAGATTCCCTACATCATCGGCAACGAAGCCTGCGAGCGTTTCAGCTTCTACGGGATGCGCAACATCCTGGTGCCGTTCCTGATCAGCAGCATCCTGCTGGCCTACATCCCGGAATCGGATCGCGAGGGCGCGGCCAAGGATGTGTTCCACAGCTTTGTCATCGGCGTGTATTTCTTCCCGCTGCTGGGTGGATGGTTGTCGGATCGCTTTTACGGCAAATACAACACAGTGCTCTGGTTCTCGCTGATCTACTGCGCCGGCCACGCCATGCTCGCGGCGTTCGACGATAACCGCACGGGGTTCTATACCGGACTGTTCCTCATCGCGCTCGGCTCAGGTGGCATCAAGCCGCTGGTCGTGTCGTTCGTCGGCGACCAGTTCGACCAGTCGAACAAGAGCATGGCCAAGATCGTGTTCGACGCGTTCTACTGGACGATCAATTTCGGCAGCTTCTTCGCCTCACTGCTGATGCCGAGGTTGTTGCGCGAGTACGGTCCTTCGATCGCGTTCGGAATTCCCGGCATCCTGATGGGCATCGCCACCATCATTTTCTGGATGGGCCGCCAGAAGTACGTGCGCGTCCCGCCGACGCACGGTAAGGAGCCGCATTCCTTCTTCAACGTCGCGCGTACGGCATTGACCACGCGCACGGCGGGGCAGGGCAGGCCTGGCTTTATTGTCGCGATGACGGGTGCGGTACTCGCAATCGCGATTTTGTTGTGCTGGGCGATCAATCCTGCGTGGTGGCCAGAGGATTTCAAGTTCGTCATCAGCGCCTGCCTGGCCCTGGGCGCGCTGATCGCCTTCGGTGGCATCGGCACGTCCATGCAACTCGAGCGCGCGCGCGGCGCGCACCCGGACGAATCGGTGGACAGTGTGCGCGCCCTGCTGCGCATCCTGATCGTGTTCGCACTGGTGACGCCGTTCTGGTCGCTGTTCGACCAGAAAGCCTCGACGTGGATCCTGCAGGGCAATGCCATGCGCGTGCCGCACGAAGCCTGGTGGTGGCCCAGCTGGCTGGTGACCGAGCCGGCGCAGATGCAGGCGCTGAATCCGTTGCTGGTGATGCTGATCATCCCGTTCAACAACATCGTGCTGTATCCGATGTTGCGGCGCATGGGCTTTGAACCCACCGCACTCAAGCGCATGGGTTGGGGCATTGCGTTTTCCGGTCTAGCCTGGATCGGTGCGGGCATGATCCAGCTGCACATCGACAGCGGCGCATCGACCTCGCTGGCATGGCAGACGCTGCCCTACATCCTGCTGACCTTCGGCGAGGTGCTGGTCTCCGCGACCGCGCTCGAGTTCGCCTACAGCCAGGCGACGCTGGCGATGAAGGGCGTAATCATGGCGTTCTGGTACCTGTCGGTGACGTTCGGCAACCTGTGGGTGCTGCTGACCAACGCGGCGGTGCGCAATGAAGCCGTCACCGCGCAGATCGCCACCACCGGGCTCAGCGAGAACGCCTTCCTGATGTTCTTCTTCGCCATCTTCGCGTTCGTGGCGGCGGCGGCGTTCGCGCTGTACGCCAGGCGCTATCCAATGCAGGATAACTATCGGGTCGCGCAATGACGTTGTCAGTGACGCTGGTTCTGGTCGCCATCACCGTGCTGGTGTCGTGGCAGGCCTTCAATAATCGTGCGCTGCTCGACCGGTTGATTCTGTGGCCGCCTGCGATTGATCGTCAGAAGCAGTACGACCGCCTGCTCACGCACGGGTTCATTCATGCCGACTGGATGCACCTGCTGTTCAACATGATCACGCTCTATTCGTTCGGGCAGACCATGGAGAGGTTCTATGCGGAACGCATCGGACTGATCGGTTATGTCGGGTTCTATTTGTCGGCGATCGTCGTCGCGATCCTGCCGACTTTCATGAAGCACCGGCACGACGCCAACTACCGCAGCCTGGGCGCATCTGGCGCGGTGTCGGCGGTGCTCTTTTCCTTCATCCTGCTGGCGCCGTGGTCGCCGATCCATCTCTTCCTGATCCCGATCGGGATACCGGCGTTCATGTTTGCCGCGTTGTACATCGGCTACAGCATCTGGATGGACCAACGCGGCGGCGACAAGGTCAACCACAGCGCCCACCTTTGGGGCGCTGCGTACGGCATGTTGTTCACGGTGTTGCTGGAGCCACGCGTGGCGACGACGTTCGTCGAGCGGTTGCTCAGCCCGCCTGCGGGCGCATGACGCCGGGTGTTTTTTCGCACGTGACGCTCAGCGGCGGGTCAGGCGGCCTGGGCCGGATCCAGCGACCGGGAAAGTTCCACACCGTGCTCGTAATTTTGCATGAGGCGCTGGTAGACGATCGCATCGAGCACCATGAATTCCTGAGAGTTCGGATTGCCCTCGGCGATGATGTCGAACAGACGATTGACCGCGCTGTCGTCGCTGACGGATGCAATCGCCATCAGATTGTTGTCTGGCATGGCACGTTCCTCTTTTTCCCCTGTGGTGAGGGGGTATACGCAGTAACCATGCCAGCGCGGACAGTGTTCGGGGCTTGTACTCGAGGCTGAAAGTGACGCGCCGTGTCACGGTCACTGAACTGGATGGGCAACAAGCTGACAGCACTCGTCGGCATGCATGGCCGCGGCACTCGCCCGTTGCGTGCTCACCGGATGTGAATGTGAGCCGTGATACCAAACTGGCATGCGGCGCGCCCTGACGTCGCTGATCAACCCAGGAGGCAAGCATGGCGACCGCCAAAGCAGGCAAGTCCAGAGTCGGCAGCACTACAAAGAAAGCAACCACCAAGAATGCTGCTACCAAGAAAGCGGCCACGAAAAAAGCCACCAGGAAAGTCGCCACCAAGCGCCCGGCAGTCGCGACGAAGAAGCATGGTGCCAAGAAGGCCGCAGTCAAGAAACCGCCCACGAAGAAGTCCGTGACTAAGAAGACCTCTGTCAGGAAGCCTGTGGCAAAGAAGGTGACAGCGAAGAAATCCCTAACGAAGAAGCCCGCCGCCAAAAGCACGGTAAAGAACATCGCGACCAGCAAGGCCGCAGTCCGTAAGAGCCCGGTCCAGAAAGCTGCCGCAAGCAAGGCTGCGAAGAAGACATCCAGCAATGGGGCCTCGAAAAAGACAACCACCAAGTCCGCAAGGAAAACCGGCAGCGTCGTGTCGGCGACACCAGCCCGCGAGATGGCGTCTTCGCCCGTCAAGACGCTGCCCGTGCAGTCAACTCCAGTGGAGTCGGCCAAGGACGCGGGCAGGCAACAGGCCGCGAAACCAGTCACACAAGCGACGCCAACATCGCTATCGGGAAAAAAGTCCCGCAAACCGCGCATGATTTCGCCGGAACAGGCCTTGTCGAACACGCGCGCACTGCTCGAAGCCAAGAAGGAACACGATCGCCAGACGCAGCCGTGGCAGATGCTCGATCATCACGCAGGCCCAATCGATCACGCCGGACACCAGTCACCTGAAGCGGCCGACAAGGCCGATCAGCTGCACGAGGGCGAAAGCCGGATGCAGGCGATCCAGGGCAGCATCAGTTCCACGGATCGCAAGAATCAGGGCAAGCGTGACGCGCGCTGAACGTTGCAGCGCGCATTCACCGCACGTGGTGTCGCGCACTCCCCTGAGGTAACCCAAGACAGTTCGTCATCCCGACTTGACCAGCTTTGCTGTTGAAAGCTGCCGGGATGACGGATTTTTTATCAACAATTTCCCCTGGAGCATTGAATGACTGTTGCCATCACGCACGATCGCGCCGCGCACAAATTCACCACCACGGTTGACGGGCACGAGGGCTACGTGGAGTACGAAGCGGGCGAGGGCCATATCGAGATCACACATACCGTAGTCCCGAAAGAAATCGGTGGGCGCGGCATCGCCGGTGAGCTGGTCAAGGAAGCCCTTGAATTTGCACGCAGCGAAGGTCTCAAGGTCGTACCCAGGTGCTCATACGCCGAGGGCTACATGCAGAAGCATTCCGAGTACGCAGACCTCGCTGCCTGACCGCCAGCGTGCCCGCAACGGCGGCATGTGCGAGCATGCCGCCGCTTCCTGGTCTGCGATCCCATCCATGCGCCTGAACAAACACATCAGCGACACCGGCCATTGCTCGCGGCGCGAAGCGGACCAGCTGATCTCGGAAGGCCGGGTTACGGTCAACGGCGTGCGCGGACGTGTGGGGGCTGAAGTCGGGGAGGGCGACGAAGTCCGCGTGGACGGGCAGAAGCTCGCCGTGCGCAGCGCCGCCAAGGGCCAGCGCAAGCATGTCTACATCGCGCTCAACAAACCGGTTGGGATCACTTGCACCACCGAATCTGCGGTGAAGGGCAACATCATCGATTTTGTCGGCCACCAGCAGCGCATCTTCCCGGTTGGGCGCCTGGACAAGGATTCCGAAGGGCTGATCCTGCTGACCAGCAACGGTGACATCGTCAACGAGATCCTGCGTGCGGAGAACAAGCTGGAGAAGGAATACCTGGTGGCTGTGACCCAGGCCGTGACCGACGAATTCCTGCGCGGAATGAGCCGCGGGGTGCCGTTGCGGGGCGAAACGACGCTGCCGTGCAAGACCGGCAAGCTGGGGCGGTTCGGCTTCCGCATCGTGCTGGTGCAGGGCCTGAACCGACAGATCCGGCTCATGGCGACACATTTCGGCATGCGGGTGAAGCAGCTGCTGCGGGTGCGGATCGGTACAGTGAAGCTCGGGCGCCTGAAGCCCGGTCAGTGGCGGAATCTTACCGATGCCGAACTGCGGGCGCTGCTGCCGTTGCGGCAGGATTGGTGACAGCTGAAAACCGTTCAGCTTGGGGTTCGCATTTCCGCTCAGGTTTATGTATTGTGCGCCCACTGTTCAAAGCGGGATCACGGTACATCGTGGCCCGATGCGGTTGATCCAGGTGATCCGCTACATCGCTCTCGCGTTACCCCTTGCTCGACAGTCTCGGCCAGCACATTGCGACGCCGTGTTTCAATCAACTGTTCCAAGGAGTAGCAAAAAATGTCGGATCGTCAAACTGGCACCGTCAAGTGGTTCAACGACGCCAAGGGTTTTGGTTTCATCACCCCCGAGAGCGGCCAAGACCTGTTCGTCCACTTCCGTTCGATCCAGGGCAGCGGCTTCAAGTCGTTGCAGGAAGGTCAGCGCGTGTCCTTCAAGGTTGTGCAGGGCCAGAAAGGCCTGCAGGCCGATGAAGTCCAGGCTATCTGATCACCTGATCAAATTTGTCTGACTGAGATTCCGCGCTTCGGTGCGGGTCTTCGAGAAAGCCCGGCTTCGGCCGGGCTTTTCTGTTGGGGATTTCAGTCTGAGATGCTGGGATTTTGGATGGAGTGACACCTTTTCGCTCGTCATTCCCGCGAAGGCGGACAAGCGCGGAGCGCGCAGCACAGGTTGATCACGAAAGGACCCATGCCCGTTGGTTATCAGATCGCCCAGGAATGTCTTGCGGAAAGTGTCTGGCGATGGGTTCCCGCCTTCGCGGGAATTACCAGCAAAAGCGATGAGCATTCCCAAATCCCTCTCTCGCGTCCCGTCTCTGATCTCTGTTCTCTGGTCTCTGGATCTTCTCCATGCGGACATCACAGCCATCGCGATAATTTGCACCCACACGTCAATGGACTGCTTTCGATGACCTGCAATCGCACCACCCCTCTCGTCCTGCTCCCGCTGCTGGCACTGCTGCTGACCGCATGCAACCGCGACCGCGATCCTGCG
>JALYOU010000001.1 GCA_030856725.1 Pseudomonadota bacterium | reverse complement strand
CGCAAGTCCGGTCAAGATGACGACTTGATCGTGATGCGAAGCGCTTTAGGACAGCCGAAGCCTGGTCATTGATTCGTACAAAAAAGCAGCAGCGGACCAAGGTCCGCTCTTTAGGGCAGCGCGACGTCAGTCGGCGGCGCAGTTAGCACACAAACCATGCACTTCCAGCGTCTGCGCCTGCGGGCGGAAGCCGAGCCTGCGGGCCTGCGCATCGAGGGTCGCGACCACGTCGACATCTTCGAGTTCGACGGCGATGTGGCAGTTGTCGCAGATCAGGAAGGGCACCGAATGCTGCGCCGCATTCGGATGATGGCAGGCGACGAATGCATTCACCGATTGCAGTTTGTGGATGAAACCGTTGGCCAGCAGGAAATCCAGCGCGCGATACACCGTGGGCGGCGCGGCGGCGCCTGCGCCTTCGCCCACCCGCACCTGTTCCAGCAGGTCGTAGGCCTTCAGCGGTTTACCGGCGTCGGCAACCAGGCCCAGCACCCGTGCGCGGATCGGTGTCAAACGCAGGCTGCGTTCGTGGCACGCGCGTTCGACCGCGGCGACGAATCCGGCGCCATCGTGGACGTGATGTTTTGGATCGATGCAGGTGTGGCGGGTCATACAGGGATGATGGTGGCGATGCGGGTTCGACTCAAGCGCAGCGAACCACGTAGGGCGGGTCTTGGCCCGCCGCTGTTACAGCGATGATCGTTTTGCCGGGGCGTTTGTGGAAAGCCGCGCGGGTCGAGACCCGCCCTGCACTCACGCTGGAATCCGCAGCAACGCGGCATCGATGCGTTTCAACGCCTCACCTTGCCCCGCCAGATAGACGGTGTGCGAAATATCGGGGCTGACCTGCGTGCCGGTGATCGCCACCCGCAATGGCTGCGCGACCTTGCCCATGCCGATGCCCAGCGCTTCGGCGGTTTCATGCAATGCGGCGCCGACAGTGTCTGCCGTCCACGACGACAACTTTGACAGACGCTCGCGTGCATCGGTCAATGGCGCCGCGGCAGCGCCGCCGAGATGCTTTGCGACGGCCACATCGTCATACGTCTGCAGTGGCCGGTACCAGACCGCCGCGCGCTCGGCCATGTCCTTGAGCGTCTGCACGCGGTCGCGCAATGCGATGACGACATCGACCGGGCTCGGGCCCTGCGTCAGGTCGTACCCGTTGTTGCGTAGATGCCACTCCAGATGCTTCGCGACATCGACCGGGTCGTCGTTTTTCAGGTACTGCTGGTTGAGCCACCCGAGCTTGGCCGGATCCAGTCGCGATGCCTTTGCGTTGACGTCCTTCAGGTCGAACAGGTCAATCATTTCATCGCGACTGAAGATTTCCTGGTCGCCGTGCGACCATCCCAGCCGCACCAGATAATTCAGCAGCGCATGTGGCAGGTAGCCATCGTCGCGATATTGCATGACATCCGCCGCGCCGGTGCGCTTGGACAATTTCGCACCGTCGGGATCCAGGATCATCGGCAGGTGCGCGAAATACGGCGCGGGAGCACCGAGCGCGCGGTAGATGTTGACTTGCCGCGGTGTGTTGTTGACGTGGTCGTCGCCGCGAACCACGTCGCTGATGCGCATGTCGATGTCATCCACCACCACCGCGAAGTTGTAGGTGGGGTACCCATCGGAGCGAAAGATCACCAGGTCGTCGAGTTCATCGTTGCTCCACTCGATGCGGCCCTTGACCTTGTCCTCGAAGACCACCGTGCCACCCTGCGGATTCTTGAAGCGGATCACCCGATTGGGGTCGTCGCGGTACGCTTCGGCGAGATCGCGGTAGGCACCGTTGTAGCGCGGCTTCTCGTTGGCGGCCATCGCAGCGTCGCGCATTGCCTCGAGTTCCTGTTTCGATTCGTAGGCGTAGTACGCATTGCCGGACGCGACCAGTTGTCCGGCGACGACGCGATAGCGGTCCAGCCGCTGCGTCTGGTAGATCGGGCCCTCGTCGTAATCGAGTCCCAGCCACGCCATCGCCTCCAGGATCGCGTCGATCGCCGCCTGGGTGCTGCGCTCGCGATCGGTGTCCTCGATGCGCAGGATGAACTGCCCGCCGCGATGGCGCGCTTCCAGCCAGCAATACAACGCAGTGCGCGCACCACCGATGTGCAGGTAGCCGGTGGGACTCGGGGCGAAGCGGGTGCGGCAAGTCATGCGATGGCCAAAAAGTTGTATCGCACAATTTTACCTTGCGCTCCTGCAGAGCGTCCTTCGACAGGCTCAGGATGAGCGTTTGTTGGCGGCTCCTGGAGGATCCCACGAGCCGGCAGCGGAGCCAATCGCTCATCCTGAGCCTGTCGAAGGACGCTCTACAATGTCTGCAATGACCACGCTCTTCATCTCCGACCTGCATCTCGATTCCGCGCGGCCGGAGATCACGCAGTTGTTCGGCGACTTCATCGACCGCGAAGCGCGTAACGCCGATGCGTTGTACATCCTTGGCGACCTGTTCGAGGCATGGGTCGGCGACGACGACCCCTCCGAGGTCGGCCGCGCAGTTGCCGACAAACTCCGCGAGCTGCGCGACAGCGGCGTGCCGGTGTTCTTCATCCGCGGCAACCGCGACTTCCTGCTAGGCAACGCGTATGCCAACCGTGCCGGCATGACCATTCTTCCCGACCCCGCCGTGGTGATGCTGCACGGGATGCCGACGCTGGTGATGCACGGCGACACGTTGTGTACCGGCGATGTCGCCTACCAGCAGTTCCGTGCACAAACCCGCGACCCGCAGTGGCAGATGCAGTTCCTCGCCCAGCCACTAGCCGCACGACTCGCGTTTGCACAACGGGCGCGCGCGGCCAGTACCGCACACCAGACCGGTCTGCGCGATGCCGGGCAAATGGAAACCATCACCGACGTGTCACAGGCAAGCGTGAAGGAAACACTGGCTCGCTTCGGCATCGATACCCTGATCCACGGCCATACCCATCGTCCAGACATACACACCGAAAACACTACCACGCGCATGGTGCTTGGCGACTGGTACGAGCAAGGCTCGGTGCTGCGCGCTGACGATGATGGTCGTTTTGCGCTTGATACCCTGAGCTGAGCGCAAACACACCTTATTTTGCTGCGCGGATGCTCGCGTCCATGGGCGGGAAATCGACGTCTCCCAGCTCACACCATCTTCATTTATCCGGGTTCTAGATTCGACCATTGGCGGATGCCCGTCCAAATGGAGACATGGCATGAACCTCGCACCAGCACGTCGTTTCGCAATCCTGTCCAGCCTGGGTATCGCTGTCGCGATGGCGCTCGGTGGTTGCGCCAACGGCGGCATGGAGATGTCGGATCCCGGCATGGTCGCTTCCGACGGCCCGGCCAATCAGGGTCCTGACGTCGCGCGGCAGGATGGCAACGCTGCGGCTGGTCGCGACGTGTTCCGCTTCGAGACCTTCGGCAACGAGGGCTTCTGGACCGATGCGGTGCGTCTGCCGGGCGGCATGATGGCGGCCAAGGTGACGCCGCTCAAGGCGCTCGAACTCGGCGTGCAGATCGACATGGAGGCGCTGGACGCCGCCACCATGCGTACCCTGATGGAACAATTGCGCGCAGACCCCACTGGTCGCAGCTCTGCGTTGTTGAACGACCCAGCCACCCTGGGCGCATTGA
>JALYOU010000369.1 GCA_030856725.1 Pseudomonadota bacterium | reverse complement strand
CGCGAGCTGGACAAAATGGACAAACGCGGGGTCGATGCAGTGCGCGCCACGCTGGCTGGCGAAGGATATGGGCTGCCCGAGTTCGCAATCGATGGATTGATGCAATTTTCGCAGGTGCGCTCGCAAGGCCGCAAGGATGCCTTGCGGAAACTCGATGCACTCGGCGCGGGCACGCCGCTGTTCGAGGAAGGTCGCGACGAACTGCGTGAAGTCGTGCGGCGCCTGCACACGATGGGCGTGCCCGAGCAGCGCTACGCGATCAACCTGTCGATCGCGCGCGGCCTGGATTACTACACGGGTATCGTCTACGAAACCACGCTGGATGCGCATCCGCAGATCGGTTCGATCTGTTCCGGCGGGCGCTACGAAAACCTCGCCAGTCACTACACCAAATCGAAATTGCCCGGCGTCGGTATTTCAATCGGGCTGACGCGGCTGTTCTGGCAGTTGCGCGAAGCAGGGTTGATCGCGACGGCGGACAGTTCCGTCGATGTGCTGGTGACGCTCATGCGCGATGAGGATCTGGATCATGCGCTGGCACTGTCGCAGCGATTGCGCGCGGCGGGGCTCAATGTCGAGACGCAACTGGAATCGCGCAAGTTCGCCAAGCAGATGCAGTACGCGGACCGTGCGGGCATTCGTTTCGTGACGATCCGCGGCGAGGACGAAATCGCGCGCGGCGTGGTGGCGGTGAAGGATCTGCGTCGCGGTGAGCAGTTCGAAGTGGACGAGGCTGAACTCGCGAGTACGCTGCTGGTCGAGCGCGAGCAGACGCGGGCGTTGGCAGGGCACTAGATATGCGCTCTTCGTCCCCAAGGGGCGTAAGAGCGACTTCAGCCGCGAGCTTGCGCTTCTGACTTGGTAGGTGCGAAATCATTCACATGCTTCTATGCAGATCAACAGTGTGCGAATGAATCTCGCCTGCAACGAAGAGCTCGCGGCTAAAGCCGCTCCTACAAGGCACTCATTCACAGACGAGGTTTCGACCTCTGTAACAAGGTCAACCAATGAAAACCATTCACCTCGACGGCCTCTCCCTCACCCGCGCCCAACTCGTCGAGGCCGCGCGTGGCGCCCAGGTCGAACTCGATGCGGGCGCTTTGAAGTGCGTCGCACGTGCCGCTGAATTCCTGGCGGAACAAGCGCGCCGCGAAGAACCGATCTACGGCGTCTCCACCGGTTTCGGCAGCAACGCCGACAAGCTGCTCGGCGCACACCCGTTGCGCGATGACTTGCCAGGGGCAAAGCCGTCCGGCCGTTGGCTGCATCAGGAACTGCAGCACAACCTGATCGTCACCCACGCGGTATGCGTCGGTGAACCGTTCGCGGCCGATGTGGTGCGCGCGATGCTGTGCATTCGCATCAATACGTTGTTGCGCGGACACTCCGGAATCCGCGTCGAGACATTGCAGGCCTTGACCGCGCTGCTCAACGCGGGCGTCGTGCCTGTCGTACCGCAACTGGGCTCGGTCGGCGCCAGCGGAGATCTCGCGCCGCTCTCGCATCTTGCGATCGTATTGCTGGGTGGTGGCGAAGCGTTCCATCAGGGCGAGCGCGTGCCCGGCGGTGAAGCGCTGCGCAGGTCAGGGCTGTCGCCGGTGACGCTGTCCTACAAGGAAGGCCTCGCGCTCAACAACGGCACCGCGCAGATGCTGGCCTGTGGCGTGCTGGCCCTGCAGCAACTCGACGATCTGCTGGACACGGCCGATCTCGCTGCCGCCATGACCATCGACGCCTTCGCCGGACGCCTTGGTGCTTTCGCCGAAGAAGTGCACGCCCTACGCCCGCATCCCGGACAGGTGCGCGTGGCCGCGAACCTGCGACGTCTACTCGGCGGTTCGACCTTGTCCGACATCCCGTATCACCTTGTACCGAAGTTCCGCACGTGGTTGCCGCAGAGTTGGGACACTGAAGCGGCGCAATCGCTGAGCTTCGACATCGGCTGGGACTGGGTGCCGCTCACCCAGCGCCACGGCCGCGAAAAATTCTACAAGCGGTTCAAGCCGTTCCGCGGCGGCAAGAAACACCAGCCGCAGGACAGCTATTCGCTGCGCTGCATCCCGCAGGTACACGGCGCAGTGCGCGATGCGGTGGAGCAGGCCAAGCGCGTATTCGACGTCGAACTCAATTCCGTCACCGACAATCCGCTGGTGTTTCCTGATGCCAAGGCCGAGCACGTTGACGAGCAGGTGATTTCCGCCGGTCATTTCCATGGCATGCCATTGGCGCTGGCGATGAGTTACGTCAAGGCCGCGATCCCCGTGCTCGCATCGATCTCCGAGCGTCGCCTCAACAAGCTGCTCGATCCGGCGACCAACGACGGCTTGCCTGCTTTCCTGATCGGCAACGAGGACGGCACCGAATCCGGGCACATGATCGTACAGTACACCGCCGCGGCCATCGTCAATGATCTCGCCAGTCGCGCGATGCCGGCCTCGGTGTACTCGATCCCAACCAGTGCCAACGCCGAGGATCACGTCTCGATGGGCGCCAATGAAGCACGCCACGTGCTGGCGATGGCCAGCGATCTCGGCAAGGTGTTGGCGCTGGAGTTGTACACCGCCGCGCAGGCGCTGGACCTGCGCCGCGACATGATCAATGCCGCGCGCGACCTGGCCGATCGTGCCGATGCGGAAACATTCGCGAAAAAGGTGCATGCCGCGCCGTCGCAGGACGAGCGTGCGGCGTTCCTGGGAGAAGTGGAAGCGTTGCGCGCGGAACTCTCAGCTGCGGAAGAATTCCATCCGGGCAAAGCCGTGGCTGCTGCGCATGCGGCGATCCGCAAGGTGATCCCGTTCCTCGAACGCGACCGCGCGATGGATGGTGAAGTGGGGGCGGCGGTGGGGATGGTCGAGAGCGGGGTGCTGCTTTCGGTCGCGAGGCAATAGCAAACGTCAGACGTCATTCGCGAAGGTGGGGCGTTTTCGACAGCGGAGCGGGTCAGCCATGCCCATAGATTGTCAGGTCGTGGGGACTGCTCTTCGGAAAATACATCGGCATGGGTTTGCTCGCTGTGCTTGTCCTTTCGGGGCCAGCCTTCAGCTGTCCTGCGCGCTCCCCGCTTGTTCGCCTTCGTGGCATGACGAGCAAACGCGATTAGCCTTCCTCGACCCTCGATTCCCGTTCAACCGGAACCAGCGCCGGCAGCACGCAATCGCGCCCCTGTCCCTTGGCCGCATACAGCGCCTCATCGGCATAACGGATCGCATCATCCGCTCGCGAATCCTTGCGGGTATCGATGGCGTGGACGCCGATGCTGACGGTGAGCGGAATCTCGCGATCACCCACGCGCAATGGCCGCGCCGAAATGCGCTGGCGCAAGGATTCGCCGGCACGCATGGCCGCGGACAGGTCCGAGCCCGGCAGCACCGCGACGAATTCCTCGCCACCGAAACGCGCGACCACAGCGTTGTAATCGGTCAGCGTTTCTTCCAGGCAGCGCGCGATCCAGCGCAGGCAGTCGTCGCCGACCAGATGGCCGTGCGTGTCGTTCACGCGCTTGAAGTGATCGACATCGGCCATCAGCAGCGCCACCGGCCGCGCATCGGGGCGTGCGTCGTGCAGGATGCGCTCGAAGCTCTCGCGGAAATGGCGGCGGTTGTAGACACCGGTCAGCGCATCGCGACGGCTGGACTCCCGCAGGCGTCCATTGGCTTCGCCAAGCAGTTCGAGCGCGTGGCTCAGTTCGGCCGTACGCAGTGTGACGTTGTGCTCGAGTTGTTCGTTGGCGTCGCGCACCAGCTGCTCGTTGCGGTTGCGCAGCGACGCGTAGCGGTAGGCGAGGGCGATCGAAAGCAGCAGCATCTCCAGCGCCGATCCGATCTGCACGCCATATTCGGTGGCGAAATTCTTCGGCACAGCCCCGAAGGCGACCGCGGTGAACGTCGCAGTGCCCAGGAGCAGCATGCCCCACGCCAGCAGGAATAATTTTGCCGGCGTATAGCCGCGCCTGAGCACCACGAACGTTTGGATGACGATCCACAGCACGCTGAAGAACACGGCTTGCGAGGCCAGCGGAGTTGAAACGCGGTAAGGCAGGAACAGCGAGGCGATGAACCATAGCCCGAAGAACACGATCATCGCCACGCCGATCCGGTCGCCACGCGGCCATCGCTTGTCGAGCTCGAGGAAATAGCGCGCGAACTGCAACATGCCAATCTGCGCAAGACAGATCGTCAGCGGCACGGCTTTGTCCGCCAGCCATGTCGAATTGGGCCAGAAATACTCGAACGCCAGCCCGTTGAGGCAGAACAGCACCATGCCGAAGGCAGAAATGTGTAACAGGTACCAGCCGTGACTGTGGTCGCGTAGCCACAACCACAACACCAGGTTGGAGAAGAACAGCGCCAGCAGGATGCCGAAGTAGAGACCGATGCCCAGCTGCGAATCGCGCGCAAGCTCGGCGAACGCCTTGGGTGTGTAGAGGGCCAACGGGACTTGCATCGAGCTCTGGCTTTCGACACGAACGTACAGGTCGACTGGCTGGCCGCGCGGTAGGTCCACCCAGAAATTTGGATGTCGGTAATCGATCGCGCGATTTGAAAAGGGCTGCATGTCACCACCGATCGCGTGCACGACGCGGCCATCGGGATAGCGCGCGTACACATCGACGTGATCGCTGAGCGCGTACTGCTGCACGAGCAGCCAGCGGGTATCGGGGTGCTGCCGGTTGCGGATGCGCGCATGGAACCAGTACGCGCCGTCCTGGAATCCGAAAGTGGGGTTGCCGCCGGGCAAGGGTTTGAAGCCGCTGGTGGCGTCCGAGGCCTGGACCGCGGCGAGGTCCATGCTGCCGCCGATGTCGTGCAGGTAGCTGGTGTAAGGCGCGAGTTCCAGTGTGGACTCCTCGCCCTGCAGCGCAACATCGGGCGCCGCGTCCCGTAACGGCGCGGCCGATGCCGGGCACGCCATCGGCATCAATACCAGCAACAGCCATAGCTCCAGCAGTCGTCGCATGCCCCCTCCCCAGCTGCAGACAATACTCGCCGCGCCATGCGGGGCATAGCAGGGAACGGATCGCACGGGATTTCGGGGGCCTTTGGTGGGTTCACTGTGAGCGGCTTGACGTGTTTATAATAACCAATTAATGTAATAGCGCATTAGTACAACAAAATGAGCATTCCTTGAAACGACGCGTCATCACATCCAGCGACAACGGCAACGACGCCGCCATCGTCGGGCTGACCTTGGCCTTGTCGCGGTTGCGCAGCGCGGCCGAGGTGCAGGCCTTCCTGTCCGACCTGTGCACGCCTGCCGAACTGGAAGCCATGGCCGATCGCTGGAAAGTGGTGCCGTTGCTGCTCGAAGGCGTGCCGTACCGTGAAATCCACGACCAGACGCAGGTCAGCGTGACCACCATCGGCCGCGTCGCCCGCACGCTCGACCACGGCGCAGGCGGTTACGCCGCCGCCGTGCGCCGCCAGCGTCGCCAAATCCCTTCCCATTGAAGCCAACGTC
>JALYOU010000343.1 GCA_030856725.1 Pseudomonadota bacterium | reverse complement strand
CGCATGCCCAAGTACAAGGAATCGCCGTGGCGCAAGGGCGGCCAGCTCAAGCGTTTCAACGAATGGCGTGAAGGTTCGCTGCTGGACTACCTCGAAGCTTTTGCCAACGATTTCCCCAAGCGCGTCGACGAATACGAAACCCTGCTCACCGAAAACCGAATCTGGAAGCAGCGCACCGTTGGCATCGGCGTGGTGTCGCCGGAAGCGGCGCTCGCCTGGGGCATGACTGGCCCGATGCTGCGCGGCTCCGGGATCGCCTGGGACCTGCGCAAGATGCAGCCGTACGCCAAGTACGCTGAAGTCGATTTCGACATCCCCGTTGGCAGCAACGGCGATTGCTACGACCGGTATCTGGTGCGCGTAGCCGAGATGCGGCAATCCACGGGCATCATCCTGCAGTGCGTGCGCTGGCTGAAAGCCAATCCGGGGCCGGTGATGCTGGACAACTACAAGGTGTCGCCGCCATCGCGTGAGTCCATGAAGGACGACATGGAAGCGTTGATCCATCACTTCAAGCTGTTCACAGAAGGCTATTGCGTGCCGGCGGGCGAAACCTATGCGGCAGTGGAAGCGCCGAAGGGCGAGTTCGGCGTGTATCTGGTTTCCGATGGGGCCAACAAGCCGTTCCGCTGCAAGCTGCGCGCGCCCGGCTTCGCGCACCTGTCGTCGATGGACGCCTTCGTCAAGGGCCACATGCTGGCGGACGTCGTGGCGATGATTGGAACCTACGACATTGTCTTCGGGGAGATCGACCGATGAAGGCCACTGGCAACTTCGAGAGCGCTCGCAACGTCGATCCGCTGTTCGTCCTAAGCGACGCAACGCGCGCGCACATCGACCACTGGCTGACCAAGTTCCCGCCCGATCGCAAGCGCTCTGCCGCGTTGCAGGGCCTGCATGCCGCGCAGGAACAGAACGGCGGGTGGCTCACCGACGAACTGATTGCCGGCGTCGCCAAGTACCTCGGCCTGCCGCCGGTGTGGGCGTATGAAGTCGCCACCTTCTACTCGATGTTCGAGACCCACAAGGTCGGCCGCCACAACGTCGCGTTCTGCACCAACATCAGCTGCTGGTTGAACGGCGCGGAAGGTCTGGTCGCGCACGCCGAGGAAAAACTTGGCTGCAAAACCGGCGAATCCAGTGCCGACGGCCGCATCTTTCTCAAGCGGGAGGAAGAATGCCTGGCCGCCTGCACCGGCGCGCCGATGATGGTCATCAACGGCCACTACCACGAGCATCTTGACGCGGCGAAAGTCGACGAACTGCTGGACGGGTTGAAGTGATGGCGCACGCGCATTCCCCAGGTCCCGTCGGGCCCGCCCCGCAGGAACACAACGTCGTGTTCACCACGCTGCATTTCGACAAGCCGTGGTCGTACGAGAATTACCTTAAGACCGGCGGCTACAGCGCGCTGCGCAAGATCATCGAACAGAAGATTGCGCCCGCTGACGTGGTGGAGATGGTGAAACAGTCGGGCTTGCGTGGCCGCGGCGGCGCCGGGTTTCCCACCGGCCTGAAGTGGAGCTTCATGCCCAAGGGCGACATGCAGAAATACATTCTCTGCAATTCAGACGAGTCCGAGCCGGGCACCTGCAAGGACCGCGACATCCTGCGCTACAACCCGCATGCCGTAATCGAAGGCATGGCGATCGCCTGCTACGCCACTGGCAGTACCGTGGCTTACAACTATCTGCGCGGCGAATTCCACCATGAGCCGTTTGAAAATCTTGAAGAGGCTACAGCCGAGGCCTACAAGAACGGTTGGCTGGGCCAGGACATTCTCGGTTCCGGCATCAACATCGACATCCACAATGCGCTTGGTGCTGGAGCGTACATCTGCGGCGAAGAAACCGCATTGATGGAATCGCTGGAAGGCAAGAAGGGACAGCCGCGATACAAGCCGCCGTTCCCGGCCAACTTCGGTCTGTATGGCAAACCGACCACGATCAACAACACTGAAACCTACGCGTCGGTGCCGGCGATCATCCGCAACGGCGCAGAGTGGTTCTTGAACCTCGGCAAGCCGAACAATGGCGGCCCAAAGGTGTTTTCGGTGTCCGGCCACGTCGCCAAGCCGGGCAATTACGAAATTCGGCTCGGTACGCCGTTTTCCGAACTGCTGCAGATGGCCGGTGGCCTGCGCAACGGCCACAAGCTCAAAGGCGTGATCCCGGGGGGGTCATCGATGCCGGTGCTGCCGGGCGACACGATGATGTCGCTGACGATGGACTACGACGCGATCCAGAAGGCCGGTTCCGGCCTCGGTTCCGGCGCGGTCATCGTGATGGACGAAAGCACCTGCATGGTGCGCGCCTGCCAGCGCATCGCGCGTTTCTATTACGCCGAATCCTGCGGCCAATGCACGCCCTGCCGCGAAGGCACGGGCTGGATGTATCGCATGCTCACTCGCATCGTGGAAGGGCAGGCCACGCTCGATGATCTGCACATGTTGAAGGCGGCCGCAGGACAGATTGAGGGCCACACGATCTGCGCGTTCGGTGAAGCTGCGGCGTGGCCGGTGCAGGGGTTCCTGCGGCACTACTGGGACGAGTTCGAATACGCGATCTTGAATCGGCGGTTTCTGGTTGACGATCAGCGTGCCGGGACAGTTGTAGCGACGAAGGTGGCGGCATGATCTCTCAGAAGGCCCGCCATCTCTCAGCCGTCATTCCCGCGCAGGCGGGAATCCAGCGACCTTGCTTTTCCTTGAGTTCAGTGTTTCTGCGCGAAGGTCACTGGATTCCCGCTTTCGCGGGAATGACGGCTGAAAAAATATCGGTGATGGGAATGTCCGCATGAGCGCGCAACCCGTCAACCCGAACCTCGCGCCCGACCACGTCACCGTCTTCATCGACGGCAACGAACTCGCCGCGCCCAAAGGCTCGATGATCATCCAGGCCGCCGACAAGGCCGGCATCCCGATCCCGCGCTTCTGTTACCACGACAAACTGGCGATCGCGGCTAACTGCCGCATGTGTCTGGTGGAAGTCGAGAAGATGCCCAAGCCCGCACCGGCCTGCGCCACGCCAGTGATGGACGGAATGAAAGTCTCCACGCGTAGCGACAAGGCGTTGAAGTCGCAGCGCAACGTGATGGAATTCCTGCTGATCAACCACCCGCTGGATTGCCCGATCTGCGACCAGGGCGGTGAGTGCGAATTGCAGGATCTCTCACTGGGCTACGGCCGTTCCGTCAGCCGTTTCAGTGAGCGCAAGCGCGTGGTTGCCGACGAAAATCTCGGGCCGCTAGTTGCCACCGAGATGACCCGCTGCATCCAGTGCACACGCTGCGTGCGTTTCACCGCTGAAATCGCGGGTACTTACGAGCTCGGCGGCATGCAGCGCGGCGAGAATCTCGAAATCGGCACATACGACGGCAAGCCGTTGACCACCGAGTTGTCGGGCAACGTCATCGACGTCTGCCCGGTCGGCGCGCTGACCAACAAGGTGTTCCGTTTTCGTGCACGGCCGTGGGAGTTGATCGCGCGCGAATCGCTCGGTTACCACGACGCACTCGGCAGCAACCTGTTCCTGCATGTGCGCCGCGGTGATGTGCTGCGTACCGTGCCGCGCGACAACGAAGCCGTCAACGAATGCTGGTTGTCCGATCGCGACCGTTATTCGCACCAGGGTCTGTACGCCGACGACCGTGCCGTCAAGCCGCTGGTGAAGGATGGCGGCAGCAATTCTGATGACGGCTGGCGTGAAGCCTCGTGGGATGAAGCGCTGGCCAAGGCTGCGAAAATCCTGCGCGACAACGCGGCAGACGACCTTGGCATGCTGGTGCATCCATCAACGTCGAATGAAGAGGGCGCATTGCTGGCGCGTCTCGCCGAGGCGCTGGGCACGGGCAACCTCGACCATCGCATTGCGCAGCAGGACCTGTCCGATGGCGCGGTCGCTGCAGTGTTCGCGATGCCGTCGGCCGAGATCGAGCAATGCGATGTCATCGTCATCGTCGGTTCCAACCTGCGCCATGAACTGCCGTTGCTGCACCAGCGCGTGCGCAAGGCGTGGATGCGCGGCGCGAAGGTGCACGTCATCAATCCGGTTGACTTCGAATTCACGTTCGACATCGCCTCGAAGCGGATCGTCGCGCCGTCGCAGATTGCCGGTGCATTGGCTTCATTGATAATTGAAGGCGCGAATCGCGTCGCCGTGATCCTGGGCAGCGTCGCCGAGAGCGGTTTGCATGCATCGGCGATCCGTGCCGCTGCCAACGACTTCGTGACTGCAACCAATGCTGTGCTGTGCCGCATTCCACAGGGCGCCAACTCTGTCGGGCTGGTCAAACATGGCGTGCTGCCGCAGTCGCGCGACGCGCAGACGATGCTAGCCGAGCCGCGTGCGGCCTATGTCATCTACGGTATCGAGCCAGGTCTCGATTTCGCCGACCAGTCCCTGGCATTAAAGGCGCTCGGCGATGCACAGGTCGTGGCCTTCAGCCATTTCGCCTGCCAGTCGACACGTGCCGTCGCCGACGTGATCCTGCCGATCGGCCTCTTGCCGGAAATCGACGCGTCGCTGACCAATCTCGATGGCCGCGATCAGTTCGCCGTCGCCGGTGGCAAGTTGCCCGGCGAGACGCGGCCGGGCTGGCGTGTGTTGCGGGCGTTGGGTGCGGAACTGGGGGCGCCAGGTTTCGAGTTCACCGATTTCACGGACTTGCGCGCAAGCCTCGCCAAGGGGCAAGCGAACGCGAGTTCGCGCGAACTGACAGGTACGACTTCGCGCACCGCGAAGAACGACTCCGCGCTTGAAGTCGTCTCATCGCAAGCGATCTATCGGACGGATGGCGTCGTACGTCGCGCCCAGGCATTGCAGGAGCATCCGCTGACCCTTGGCCCGCGCATCACGCTGCATGCCGACGATGCGAAAGCCGTCGGTCTTGAAGACGGTACGATGGCAAAAGTCGATAACGGTGCAGGCACCGCGACGTTCCAAGTCGTCGTCAGCGACAAGGTCGCGCCCGGCTGCATCTGGATCGAAAGCGGTTATGGCGCTACCGCGCCGCTGCTGTCGGGCCGCGCCCAGGTACGCCCCGCATGATCGAGTTCTTCGCACCGCTGCGCGACTGGCTGCTCTCGTTCGGCGCCATCGGCATGCTGGTCTGGATCGTGTTGAAGATCCTGGCGATCGCCGTGCCGGTGATCGTCTCCGTGGCGTTCTATGTGGTCTGGGAACGCAAGCTGATCGGCTGGATGCACGTGCGCCGCGGGCCGATGTATGTCGGCATGGGCGTGCTGCAGGCATTCGCCGATGTGTTCAAGCTGCTATTCAAGGAAGTGATCCAGCCGTCCAGCGCGCAGAAGGTGCTGTACATCCTCGCGCCGATGATCACGCTCGCGCCCGCATTCGCGGCATGGGCGGTGGTGCCGTTTGACGAAAAAATCGTGTTGTCCAACGCGAACGCGGGCTTGCTATACCTGCTGGCGATGACCTCCCTCGGCGTCTACGGCATCATCCTTGCGGGTTGGGCGTCGAACTCCAAGTACGCTTTCCTCGGCGCGATGCGTTCAGCCGCGCAGGTGGTGTCGTACGAAATCGCAATGGGTTTTGCATTGGTCGGCGTGCTGATAGCATCCGGCAGCCTGAACCTCACGCAGATTGTCATGGCGCAAGCCGGCAATGCCGGGTTTTTCGAGTGGTTCTGGTTGCCCCTGTTCCCGCTGTTCATCATCTTTTTCGTCTCGGGCGTGGCCGAAACCAACCGCGCGCCATTCGATGTGGTGGAGGGCGAGTCGGAAATCGTCGCCGGCCACATGGTCGAGTATTCCGGTTCGCAGTTCGCGCTGTTCTTCCTGGCCGAATACGCCAACATGATCCTGGTGAGCTTCCTGACGCCGCTGTTTTTCCTCGGTGGCTGGCTGTCGCCATTCCACGGCTGGGGCATTCCCTTCCTGTCGGTCGATGGCTGGTGGTGGCTGTTCGCCAAGGTGTTCTTCTTCGCCAGCGTCTTCATCTGGTTCCGTGCCTCGTTCCCGCGCTATCGCTACGACCAGATCATGCGGCTGGGGTGGAAGGTGTTCATCCCGATCACGATCGCGTGGATCTTCGTGACTGCATTGCTGGCCTACTTCAACGTGTTCGTGCCGGGGGTTTGAAACTGACATGACACGTATTGCCTCCTATTTCAAAAGTCTGCTGCTGATCGAACTCATGCAGGGGCTCGGCTTGACCCTGAAATACCTGTTCAAGCCGAAATACACGCTGATGTACCCAATGGAAAAGACTCCGCAGTCGCCGCGCTTCCGTGGGCTGCATGCGCTGCGCCGCTACCCGAACGGTGAAGAGCGCTGCATCGCCTGCAAGCTGTGTGAGGCGGTCTGCCCGGCGCTGGCGATCACGATCGATTCCGAACCGCGCGAAGACGGCACACGGCGCACCACGCGCTACGACATCGACCTGTTCAAGTGCATCTACTGCGGTTTCTGCGAGGAGAGCTGCCCGGTCGATTCGATCGTGGAGACGCATATCCACGAATACCACTTCGACCAGCGCGGGCAGAACATCATCAACAAGCAGCAGCTGCTGGCGATCGGCGACCGGCTCGAAGCCGAAATCGCCGAGCGCCGCGCCGCCGACGCGCCTTTCCGGTGAGGACGACATGGATCTGACCCTATTCGCGTTCTATGCCTTCGCCGTCCTCACCGTGATGTCCGCGGTGGCCGTCATCGGCGTCAAGAATCCCGTGCACGCCGCATTGTTCCTGGTGCTGACGTTCTTCTCCGTTGCCTGCACATGGGTCATGGCCGGCGCCGAATTTCTCGGTATCACGCTGATTCTGGTGTACGTGGGCGCGGTGATGGTGCTGTTCCTGTTCGTGGTGATGATGCTGGATGTCGATGTCGAACAGCTGCGCGTTGGTTATGTGCGTTACCTGCCGATCGGACTGATCGTGGCGGTGGTGATGCTGGTGGAGATGGTGGTGCTGATTGGCGTGCAGGCACGCTTGCTGCCGTTCGCGGCCGATGCGGCCGCCGTGGCGGATGTGCCCAACACCACGTGGCTTGCCCGTGCGTTGTTCACCGAATTCCTGCTGCCATTTGAAGTCGCGGCCGTGATACTGACGGTCGCGGTGATCGCTGCGGTGATGCTGACTTTGCGTCGGCGCAGTGGCGTCAAGCTTCAGGATCCGTCGGCGCAATCGCGCGTGCGTGCGTCCGATCGCCTGCGCATGATCAGCATGCCTGCCGTAGTACAGGCAAAAGTCCAGCCCGAACAACCTACAGCGAGCCCGGAGGCGCAGCCATGATCGCGTCGTCGATTGGTCTGGGCCATTACCTCGCGCTCGGCGCCGTGCTGTTCTGCATCAGCGTCGCCGGCATCTTTCTCAACCGCAAGAACGTGATCGTGCTGCTGATGTCGATCGAGCTGATGCTGCTCGCGGTCAACATCAACTTCGTCGCGTTCTCGCGGCATCTCAACGATGCGGCGGGGCAGGTGTTCGTGTTCTTCATCCTCACTGTGGCCGCGGCCGAAGCCGCGATCGGCCTGGCGATCCTGGTCACGCTGTTCCGCAATCGGCGCACGATCAACGTCGCCGATATCGACACACTCAAGGGTTGATGCCGGGCATGGACCACGCGATCTCAAAATCCATTCTGCTCGCGATCGTGCTGGCGCCATTGCTGGGCGCGATCCTCGCCGGTCTATTCGGCCGCCGCATCGGCCGCGTCGGCGCGCACTCGGTGACGATCCTTGGCGTGGGCATCAGCTGCGCCTTGTCGGCTTATGTGCTGTGGCAACTGGTCGGGCAGGGCGCTGCGCCGTTCAACGAGAACATCTACACCTGGTTCCAGGTCGGCAACCTGCAGGCGCATGTCGGTTTCATGGTCGACAAGCTCACCGCGATGATGATGGTGGTGGTCACCTTCGTATCGCTGCTGGTGCACATTTACACCATCGGTTACATGGCGGAAGACAGCGGTTACCAGCGCTTCTTCAGCTACATCAGTCTGTTCACGTTCTCGATGCTGATGCTGGTGATGAGCAACAACTTCCTGCAGCTGTTCTTCGGCTGGGAAGCAGTTGGTCTCGTGTCCTACCTGCTGATCGGGTTCTGGTTCAAGAAGCCGAGCGCGATCTTTGCCAATCTCAAGGCGTTCCTGGTCAACCGCGTTGGCGACTTCGGCTTCCTGCTCGGCATCGCGGCGGTCCTGTACTGGTTCGGCACGCTGGATTACGCGACCGTGTTCGCCAACGCTCCGGTCATCCGCGATGCGACCGTGCAGGTCATCAGCGGTTACGACTGGTCGGTGTCGACGCTGATCTGCATCTGCCTGTTCATCGGCGCGATGGGCAAGTCGGCACAGGTGCCACTGCATGTGTGGTTGCCGGATTCGATGGAAGGCCCGACGCCGATCTCGGCGTTGATCCATGCCGCGACGATGGTGACCGCCGGTATCTTCATGGTCGCGCGCATGTCGCCGCTGTTCGAGCTGTCCATCACCGCGCTGAACTTCGTGCTGTTCATCGGCGCTACGACCGCGTTCTTCACCGGCCTGATCGGCATCGTGCAGAACGACATCAAGCGCGTGGTTGCCTATTCAACCTTGTCACAGCTCGGCTACATGACGGTCGCGCTCGGCGTGTCGGCGTATTCGGCGGCGGTCTATCACCTGATGACGCATGCCTTCTTCAAGGCCCTGCTGTTCCTGGCCGCCGGCAGCGTGATCATCGGCATGCACCACGAGCAGGACATGCGCAGGATGGGCGGACTGCGCAAGTACATGCCGATCACCTTCTGGACCAGCCTGATCGGCACGTTGGCCTTGATAGGCACGCCGTTCTTCAGCGGCTTCTATTCCAAGGACACGATCATCGAAGCGGCGGCGCACCATGCGCACGAATCGAACAACTGGGTCGCGACCTACGGCTATTACGCAGTACTACTGGGTGCCTTCGTCACCGCGTTTTACAGTTTCCGCCTGCTGTACATGACGTTCTTTGGCGAGGAGCGTTTCCGCAATGCGCAGGACGACCATGCGCATGGACATGACGCGCATCACGACGCGCATGACGATCATGTGCACCACGGCCCGGTCGAGCCACATGAATCGCCGTGGGTTGTTACCGTGCCGCTGATCCTGCTGGCGATCCCATCGGCGGTGATCGGTTTCCTGACGGTCGGGCCGATGTTGTTCGGCACCGACGTGATGGGTCATCACAAACAGCTGCCGTTCTTCCTCGGGTCGATCGACGTGGCTACGGCGCGCGACACCGTGATGGCGGTCGGGGCTGAGGTCTGGCACGGTCCGGTAGCGTACGCGCTGCACGGCTTCCAGGCGCCGGCGTTCTGGCTGACGTTGCTTGGCTTCACGCTGGCCACTGTCATGTACTGGTGGAAGCCGGAATTGCCCGCGAAAGCCGCGCGCGTATTCGCACTGCCCAAGCGCATTCTCGAGAACAAATACGGCATGGACGATCTGTGGATCGACGGATTTGCCGATGGGGGTATTCGCCTGGGCAAGGTCTCGCGCAGCATTGACAGCAGGCTGATCGATGGGGTCGCGGTCAACGGCAGCGCGCGCGTGGTGGACCTGTTCTCGGGTGTGCTGCGCCGCGTGCAGTCCGGCTATCTCTACCACTACGCGTTCGCGATGATTCTTGGATTGATCGTGTTGCTGGCCGTGGTCATCAAGTTCTGGCGCTGAGAAGAAGAAATGTTCATTCGCGGCCAGTCAACTCTCAAATCGTCATTCCCGCGCAGGCGGGAATCCATTGACTTTGGTGTTAAGGGTCTAACGTCCATGGATTCCCGCCTGCGCGGAAATGACGAATCAACACGAACCGGGTCATCGAGTGTCGGAAGCTTCCATGCATAACTGGCCCCTGCTCAGCCTGCTCATCTGGCTCCCGATCCTCGGCGGCGCGGCCCTGCTCGCGCTCGGCAATGGCCGGCCTCAGAACGCCCGCTGGATCGCACTCGCAGTCGCACTCGTCTGCGTCGCGCTCAGCATCCCGCTGTTCTCCGCCTTCGATTTCGCCAGCCCCGCCATGCAATTCGTAGAAACGCATGCCTGGATTCCTGCTTACGACATCCACTACAACCTCGGCGCCGACGGGATTTCCGTCGCGCTGATCGGACTCACCACGCTGACCACCGCGCTGGTGCTGATCGGCGCATGGGGTTCCATCGACAAACGCGTCAGCCAGTACTACGCCGCGTTCCTGTTCCTCGAAGGCATGATGATCGGCGTGTTCTGCGCGATGGACTCGCTGCTGTTCTACGTGTTCTTCGAAGCCATGCTGATTCCGATGTTCATCATCATCGGTGTGTGGGGCGGGCCTCGCCGGGTGTACGCATCGGTCAAGTTCTTCCTGTACACCTTCCTCGGCTCGGTGTTCATGCTGGTCGGGCTGATCTATCTGTATCTGAGGGGCGGCAGCTGGCAACTGGCGGACATGTATGCGCTGCCATTGAGCGCAACCGAGCAAATGTGGCTGTTCTTCGCCTTTCTGATCGCCTTTGCGGTGAAGGTGCCGATGTTTCCGGTGCACACATGGTTGCCGGATGCGCACGTCGAAGCGCCGACCGGTGGCTCGGTGATCCTGGCCGCCATCATGCTGAAGATCGGCGGATATGGATTCCTGCGTTTCAGTCTGCCGATCGTGCCGGATGCGAGTCACGAGTACGCGTGGGTGGTGATCGCGCTAAGCCTGATCGCGATCGTTTACGTCGGTCTTGTGGCGCTGGCGCAGGAGGACATGAAGAAGCTGATCGCGTATTCGTCTGTATCGCACATGGGCTTCGTCACGCTGGGTACGTTCATTGCCATGGGCTTGGTGCGCGATGCGGGTAACGTCGATGCAGCGCGCCTCGGCCTGCAGGGCGGCATGGTGCAGATGATTTCGCATGGTTTCATTTCCGGCGCCATGTTCACCTGCGTCGGCGTGCTCTACGACCGCATGCACAGCCGGATGATCAAGGATTACGGCGGCGTGGCGAACACGATGCCCTGGTTCGCAGCATTGTTCGTGCTGTTCGGCATGGCAAATGCAGGCTTGCCGGGTACCTCCGGGTTCATCGGTGAATTCATGGTGATCCTGGCCAGCTTCCAGAAGCATCCACTGATCGCATTCGCCGCAGCGACCACGCTTGTCATTGGCGCGGCCTACACCTTGTGGCTGATCAAGCGCGTGGTGTTCGGCGAAGTCGGCAACGCGCATGTCGCCGAACTTGAGGACATCAATCCGCGCGAGGCGCTGGTGCTGGGTGTGTTCGCCATCGGCGTGCTCATGCTCGGCGTGTGGCCGAAGCCGCTGACGGATCTGATGGAGCCCTCCATCGCGCAACTTGCGACGCAGATCGCGTCGAGCAAGCTCACCGGACCGTAAAGATGCAACCGATGTCGCTCAATCCCGTTGAATTGATGGCCCTGCTGCCGGAGTTGGTCCTGTTTGGAGCCACGTTCGCGCTGCTGATGCTCGACCTGTTCATCAGCGAATCGCGTCGGGTGATCACGCATCTATCGGCCATCGGCATCCTTGTCATCGTGATCGTGTTGATCGGGGCCGGCGTGGGTGGGCAGGGCGTGGTGCTCAACGGGATGTTCATCCGCGACACCACGGCCGATGTGCTCAAGGTGGTCGCCTGCGGCGTCAGCGTATTGGCGCTGATTTATGCATGGCCTTTCCTGCGCGAGCGTGGCCTGTACAAGGGCGAGGTGCCGATCCTGATGCTATTCGCGGTCGGCGGCATGATGCTGCTGATCTCGGCCGGCAGCTTGGTCATGGTCTATCTCGGCCTGGAGATGCTGGCGCTGTGTTCGTACGCGCTCGTTGCGATCGACCGCGACAGCCCGCTGGCGTCGGAAGCGGCAATGAAGTATTTCGTGCTCGGTTCGCTGGCCTCGGGTATGTTGCTGTACGGTCTGTCGCTGATCTATGGCGCAACCGGTACGCTTGATCTCGCGCAGATCCGTGCCGGGGTGGAAGGATCGGCGAACGCCGATTTGCTGATTGCGGGCGTCGTGTTCCTCGTCGTTGGCATCGCCTTCAAGTTCGGCGCCGCGCCGTTCCACATGTGGCTACCTGACGTGTACCACGGCGCGCCGACTCCGATCACGTTGTTCATCGGTTCCGCTCCGAAGCTCGCATCGTTCGCCATGGCATATCGACTGCTCGAAGCCGGTGTCGGCCCACTCGACGACCGCTGGCGGCTGCTGATCGCGGGACTGGCCGCGGTGTCACTGGTGATCGGCAACGTGATCGCGCTGGCACAGACCAACCTCAAGCGGCTGCTGGCGTATTCCACGATTTCTCATGTCGGGTTCCTGTTCCTCGGCATTGCCGGTGGCGGCGCACAGGGCTATGCGGCGGCGATGTTCTATGCGATCAGCTACTCCATCATGGCGGCGGCGGCGTTCGGCGCGATCGTGGTGATGTCGCGCGCGGATTTCGAAGCGGACCGCATCGACGATTTCAAGGGGCTCAACACACGCAGCCCGTGGCACGCCGGCCTGGTGCTGTGCGTGATGGCGTCGCTGGCGGGGTTGCCGCCGTTCCTCGGCTTCTGGGCCAAACTCGCCGTGCTGCGCGCTGCGCTGGATGGCGGCATGTTGTGGCTGGCCATCGTCGGTATCGTCTGTGCGGTGATCGGCGCGTTCTATTACATCCGCGTCATCAAAGTGATGTATTTCGACGAGCCCGATGGCGATGTGCGCATGGTGGCGCGCGAAGACCGGCCGTTGCGGATCGCGTTTGGTGTCAATGCGCTTGGACTGCTGGCGCTCGGGTTTGCGTGGGGGCCCATCATGGCGTGGTGCCAGCAGGCGTTTGCATAACGCCGGATGTGCATTTCGTGGGAGCGGTTTCAGCCCGCACCTACACGATCAAGAGCTCGCCGCTGAAGCCGTCGATAGAAAGCCGGCTCTCCTGCAAGCCCATCTGTGCAAAATAGGCCGTCGGGGTTGCAATGCCCGAACCGGATCACCATAATTGCGAGTCTGCTGCGGGGTGGAGCAGTCTGGCAGCTCGTCGGGCTCATAACCCGAAGGTCGCAGGTTCAAATCCTGCCCCCGCTACCATGCTTTTCGAAGGTACGAAAAGCCTCCATGCGAGGCTTTTTTTACTGGAAAGATGCAAGGGCTCGTTGATGTGCGCCAGCGCATCGGCACCGGGAAACATAGCAACACCGGAAGGGGCCCAATGGGCCCCTTGTTGTTTTCTGGGTCGCTTGTTTCTGAAGCCCCTAGCTTCCAAGACCATGTTTTATCGCTTTCAAGGATCAATGGACAAAGCGCAACACATCGCCGAACTGCTGACCCCGACCATCGCGTCGATGGGCTTGGAACTGCTGGGAATCGACTACCTGTCGAACCCCGGCAGCGCGGTGCTGCGCCTGTATATCGACGTACCTGCCAACGCGGACGAAGGTCGTCATGTCGGCATCGAGGATTGCGAAGCGGTGAGCCGCGAAGTGTCAGCGCAACTCGACGTGGAAGACCCGATCAGCAGTAATTACACATTGGAAGTGTCCTCGCCCGGTCTCGACCGGCCGCTGTTCACGCTGCCGCAGTTCGCGCGCTTCATCGGCGAAACCGCCAAGGTCACGATGAAGCTGCCGCAGGATGGCCGCCGTCGCCTGCAAGGCGTCATCATTCGTGTCGATGACGCCTCGGTCGTGTTCAACGTCGATCACACTACTGATAACAGCAGCGACATCGAAATCAATTTCGACAACATCGAGAAAGCGAAGCTCGTGCCCGACTGGGCCGCGCTCGGCTTTGCCGCCGACAAGCCAAAACCCGGACATGCGCCCCGCAAGTCCGGCCAGCCTCAATTCAACAAGAAGCCTCACAACAACAAGCCGACGGCGCGCAAGCCGTCCAGTGCGGAGTAAACATCGAGATGAGCAAGGAACTGTTGCTGGTAGTCGACGCGGTCGCCAATGAAAAAGGCGTGCCCACCGACGTGATCTTCGAGGCGATCGAAGCCGCGTTGGCATCGGCCGCCAAGAAGCGTTACCCGGAACAGGACGTCAACGTCCGCGTCGCAATCGATCCTGAAGACGGCAACTACGAAACCTTCCGCCGCTGGGAAGTGGTCGCCGACGACGTGGTGATGGAGTCGCCCGACCGCCAGGTGCGCCTGATGGACGCCGTCGACGAAAGCGAAGGCGCTGAAGTCGGCGATTACATCGAAGAGCAGATCGACAACGTCGATTTCGGACGCATCGCCGCGCAGGCTGCCAAGCAGGTCATCGTGCAGCGCGTGCGTGATGCCGAGCGCGCGCAGGTGGTGGATGCGTGGAAGGACCGCGTCGGTGAACTCGTGACCGGCACCGTCAAGCGCGCCGAGCGCGGCAACATCTTCGTCGATCTCGGCGGCAACGCCGAGGCTTTCATTCCGAAAGACAAGGGCATTCCGCGCGACACCCTGCGTGCCGGTGACCGCGTGCGCGGCTATCTGTATGACGTGCGCACCGAGCCGCGCGGCCCGCAGCTGTTCATCAGCCGCGCCGCACCTGAATTCATGATGGAGCTGTTCAAGCTGGAAGTACCCGAAGTCGGCCAGGATCTGGTCGAGATCAAGGCCTGCGCGCGCGATCCCGGCGACCGCGCCAAGATCGCCGTACTTGCGCACGACACCCGCACCGATCCAATCGGCGCGTGCATCGGCATGCGCGGTTCGCGCGTGCAGGCGGTGTCGAACGAACTCAATGGCGAGCGCGTCGACATCATCCTGTGGAGCGACAACGCCGCACAGTTCGTGATCAATGCGATGGCGCCGGCCGAGGTGCAGTCGATCATCGTCGATGAGGAAAATCACTCCATGGACCTCGCCGTCGCCGAAGAGCGCCTCGCGCAGGCGATCGGCAAGGGTGGCCAGAATGTGCGTCTCGCAAGCCGCCTGACTGGTTGGCAGCTCAACGTGATGACGCAGGACCAGGTCGCTGCGAAATCCGAATCCGAACAGACCACCGCACGACTGTTGTTCGTCGAAAAGCTCGAGGTCGACGAGGAAATCGCCGGCATCCTGGTCGCAGAAGGTTTCAGCACGGTCGAGGAAATTGCCTACGTGCCGGTCGGCGAGTTGCTGGCGGTCGAAGGCTTCGACGAGGACATCGTCGAGGAACTGCGTTCGCGCGCACGCGATGCACTGCTCAACGACGCCTTGGCAGTCGAGGAAGGACTTGACGAGCACCAGCCGGCTGAAGACCTGTTGACGCTCGAAGGCATGGATGAGGCCACGGCCTACATCCTCGCCTCGCGCGGCGTGCGCACACGCGATGACCTGGCCGATCTAGCGGTCGATGAGATCACCGACATCGAGGACATGGACGCCGAGCGTGCCGCCGCGCTGATCATGGAGGCGCGCAAGCACTGGTTTGAATAACGGGGACGTGGGTTGGGCCTTGCCCAGCTTGCGTTGCCGGCGCGGTAAAAAGCGGCGGGCCTGGGCCCGCCCTACAATCGCCATCTTGAGTGCCGAGGGCTGCATGCCCGAGGCAACGAAACGGAATCCGAATGTCGCAGCAAACCACAATTCGCAAGCTGGCTGAACTGGTCGATCGACCGGTCGAGAAACTGCTGGAGCAGCTGGCCGAGGCCGGCATGGCTTTCGACGGCCCCGATCAGGTCGTGACCAGCATCGAGAAGATGAAACTGCTTGGCTTTCTCAAGCGCGCGCATGGCAAGGCCGATAGCGCTGCCGAAGACGTCGCTGTGCCCAATAAGATCACGCTCAATCGCCGCAAGGTGCAGGAACTGACCGTCGGCGGTGGCAAGACCAAAAGCACCGTCGCGGTGGAAGTGCGCCAGAAGCGCACCTACTTCAAGGCCGGCGAGATGGATGCGCCGCCGGTGACGGATGAGCGCGCGGATGCATTGCGCAAGCTCGAGGAATCGCGTCAGCGCAACCTCACCGAGCAGCAGAAACTGGCTGAAGACGACAAGCGCCGCGCCGACGAAATCACCGAACGCAAGCGCGTGGAAGAAGAAGCCGCAGCGGCGAAAGTTGTCGCAGTGGCAGTGGCCGAAGTCGAAGCGCTCGAGGAAAGCCCCAAGCCAAAGCCCGGCCATCACGGTGCGCCCAAACCTGCACCGCGCACTGAAGCCCCGCGCGGCGAGGATCGTGGCCAGCCCAAGCACAAGACCCGCGGTTCGCACGCGATGGTCGCGGGCGTCGAGGACGACGACAGCGCCAGCCGATTCGCCGGCCAGCTGCACCTCAGCGCCAGTGACCGCGCGCGTCGCTCCACCGCGCGTGGCAAACCCAAACCCAAGCGCCAGGCCGAGCAGGCCCGCAGCGGAAGCGGCGGCCCGCATGGCTTCTCCAAGCCGACCGCGCCGATCGTGCGTGAAGTCGCCATCGGCGACGCGATCACCGTGGCCGATCTGGCGCAGAAGCTAGCGCTCAAGGGCGGCGACGTGGTCAAGATGCTGTTCAAGATGGGCGTCATGGCGACGATCACGCAGACCATCGATCACGACACTGCCGTTCTCGTTGCGGAAGAACTCGGCCATACCGCCGTGCGCGCGGGCGGCGACGATGTCGAAACCGAATTGATGGCGCATGCGGATGAAGTGCAGGGCGACAAGACGCCGCGCCCGCCCGTCGTCACCATCATGGGCCACGTCGATCACGGCAAGACCTCGCTGCTGGATTACATCCGCCGCACCAAGGTCGCGTCGGGCGAAGCAGGCGGCATCACCCAGCACATCGGCGCGTATCACGTCGAAACCGACAAGGGTGTCATCAGCTTCCTCGATACGCCGGGCCACGCCGCGTTCACCCAGATGCGCGCGCGCGGCGCGAAGCTGACTGACATCGTGATCCTGGTGGTCGCTGCCGACGATGGCGTCATGCCGCAGACGATCGAGGCCGTGCAACACGCGAAAGCCGCGAAAGTCCCATTGATCATTGCGGTCAACAAGATCGACAAGTCCGACGCTGATCCTTCGCAGGTCAAGAACGGGTTTCTGGCACACGATGTCGTGGCCGAGGAGTTCGGTGGCGACACGCAGTTCGTGGAAGTTTCGGCCAAAACCGGGCAGGGCATCGATGCGCTGCTAGACGCCGTATTGCTGCAGGCCGAAGTGCTCGAGCTCACGGCTGTCACCGATGCGCGCGCTACCGGCGTAGTGATCGAGTCCTCGCTCGACAAGGGCCGCGGCCCGGTCGCAACCGTGCTGGTGCAGCAGGGCACATTGAAGAAAGGTGATTACCTGGTGTGCGGCGTGCAATACGGCCGCGTGCGCGCGTTGTTCGACGAAACCGGATCGCAGGTGCCGACCGCCGGTCCGTCGATTCCGGTGCAGGTGCTCGGTCTGTCGGGCGTTCCTGATGCGGGCGATGACTTCGTCGTCGTTGCCGACGAGCGTCTCGCCAAAGAAGTGGCGTTGCAGCGCGATACCAAGCGGCGCGAGTCGCGGCTGGTCGGCGTGCCCGGCAACCGCATGGAAGACATCATGGCGCAGATGGGGCAGGCGGGCGAAGGCCAGCTGTCGCTCAACCTCGTCATCAAGGCGGATGTACAGGGATCCGTGCAGGCGCTGCGCGAAGCGTTGACCGCGCTGACCACCGATGCGATCCGCATCAACGTGATCAGCTCCGGCGTCGGCGGCATCACAGAATCCGATGCCAGCTCGGCGGCCACGTCCAAGGCCACCATCATCGGCTTCAACGTGCGCGCGGATGCTTCAGCGCGTCGGGTGATCGAATCCAATGGCGTCGACCTGCGTTACTTCTCGATCATCTACGACGTGATCGACCAGGTGAAACAGGTGGCATCCGGCATCCTCGGCGTCGAGATCCGTGAAGAGATCATTGGCACCGCTGAAGTGCGCGATGTGTTCCGCAGCTCGAAGTTCGGCGCAGTCGCCGGCTGCATGGTGGTGGAGGGCGTGGTCAAGCGCCACAAACCGATCCGTGTGCTGCGCGAAAACACCGTCATCTTCGAAGGCGAACTGGAATCGCTGCGCCGCTTCAAGGAGAACGTGGACGAAGTGCGCAATGGCACCGAGTGCGGCATCGGCGTGAAACGCTATGACGACATCAAGCCAGGCGACCAGATCGAGTGCTTCGAGCGGATTGAAGTGCAGCGGACGCTTTGATACAGGAAACCGGCAACCGGTGATCGGTTGCCGGAAAACGACACACCACCGTGACGCCGCTTTCCTGCTCCCAGCTACCGGCTCCTGACTCCTATACATGCCCATCAAATCCTTCCACCGCAGCGACCGCGTCTCCGCCCAGCTCCGCCGTGACCTCGGCACGCTGGTGCACGAGGCCGTGCGCGAACATGGGCTGCCGTCGGTCAGCGTCTCGGATGTCGAGGTCACGCGTGACCTCGCGCATGCCAAGGTGTTCGTCACCGCGTTGCAGGCCGAGCGTTCGGCCGAGGCGGTCAAGGGATTGAAGGAACATGCCAAGGAAATCCGCTTCCAGCTCGGACGCGCGATGAAACTCAGGCATGTGCCGGAACTGCATTTCCACTACGACGACTCGGTGGATCGCGGCGAACGCATCGACAACCTGCTGCGCGACCATCCGGATCTTCAAGACGACGGCGATTCCGAAAAACAGGAATGATGTTTTTTGCGGGGCTGCCTCGAACAGCGGGGTACCTTCTGCAAAAGCCAATCGCACCACGCGTTCGATTCACTTCTACAATGCGGCGATGGTCCAAAAGCCGCGCACGCAGTTCCGCAAACTCGACGGCATCCTGCTGCTCGACAAACCGCGTGGCCTGAGTTCCAACGCAGCACTGCAAGTGGCACGTCGCCTGTTCCGCGCCGACAAGGGCGGACACACCGGCAGCCTTGATCCACTCGCGACCGGACTGCTGCCGATCTGTTTCGGCGAAGCCACCAAGATCGCCGGCGGCCTGCTCGGCGCGCGCAAGGCCTACATCACGGTCGCGGCGCTCGGCGTCACCACCGATACCGACGATGCCGAAGGCCAGCCGCTGCGCGAACGCCCGGTGCCGCACCTGACCATCGACGCCATCGACGTTGCATTACGCGCACTGACCGGCCGCATCAAGCAACGCCCGCCGATCTATTCCGCGCTCAAGCGCGGCGGCGAACCGTTGTATGCGAAGGCTCGTCGCGGCGAGATTGTCGAAGTGGAGACGCGCGAGGTCGAAGTTCATTCCCTTGAACTGCGGTCCGCAAACGATCTGCTCGACGGCGACGTCCGCATGTTGCGCCTGCATGTGGAATGCGGTTCCGGAACATATGTTCGCAGTCTTGTCCGCGACCTTGGCGAGGCGCTCGGTTGCGGCGCGCACGTCGCCGAATTGCGGCGATTGTGGGTCGATCCCTTCCGCGATCCGCGCATGTGGACGCTGGAGGAACTGCAGACCCTCGCGGCGCGTGGCGACCGCAGCCTCGAAGCCTGTCTGCTGCCGATCGAGTCCGGCATGACAGCATGGCCGGAGGTGCGCGTGACCGCCGCGCAAGCGCAGCGGCTGGGGCAGGGGCAAAGCGTTGCCGATACCGCATTCAGGCCGGAGGGCGAGGTCGCGATCTATGGTGAATCGGGACGCGTGCTGGGACTCGGTCTGGTCAATGATGCGGGCCAACTGCGCCCGCAGCGATTGTTTGCATGGGCGGTGGCACAAGTGGCTGAACGGGCCGCTTTGCCCGGCGACAAAAAGCCAGACCCTCGCCCCCATCCCGCTTCCGCTGCGCAGGAGAGGGGCTGAAGTGGCTGCCGGGGGATGCGAATCGCATTTTGCTCGTCATCCCCGCGCAGGCGGGAACCATGCCCGCACGTTGTCAGATCGGAATAAGGTGGTCTTCGGAAGATGCGTCGCATCGATTCCAGCCTGCGCCGGAATGACGAGATCCTTGTTCCGCAAGCCGCTGGAAGCTACAATTCCGCGGCCGATTTTCGGCCCATTCCATCCATCGTTCACGGCGAACCACGCGGTGCGCGCGACCGGCATTGCCGATCGGCTGTTTCCGAAATGAACAGCAGCGTTCCTGCAGGTCCCGCATCCAGAGGTAACAAGTATGCCCATCGACACCAGCAAGGTCATTGAAGACAACAAGCGCGCCGACAACGACACCGGTTCACCGGAAGTCCAGGTCGCACTGATCACCGCTCGCATCGAAATGCTCTCCGGCCACTTCAAGACGCACAAGAAGGACCACCACAGCCGCCGCGGCCTGCTGATGATGGTCAACCGTCGCCGCAGCCTGCTCGACTACCTGCACCGCAAGGACGCCGACCGTTACAAGGCCCTGATCCAGAAACTCGGTCTGCGCCGCTAATCACATCCCCGACCGCGGCGCAGCGATGCGCCGCGGTTTTTTGTTTCTCCAGTCAGCAAAACCGCAAAACTCCATACCGTCATTCCAGCGCAAGCTGGAACCCATTTTGACTTTGCTACTTTCGAAGCAAGATCAAAATGGGTCCCAGCGTTCGGTGGGGTGACTAAAAAATTTCCCGCAACAAACAGGTCACCGCATCGATGGCCGCCCGTTCGAAGCATGGGCTTCGCCCGGTTCAACCAGCACGCTCTTCAAGGGACACACCACCGTGGCAAAAATTACCAAGACCTTCCAGTACGGCAGCCAGCAGGTCACGCTGGAAACGGGTGAAATCGCACGCCAGGCCGGTGGCGCCGTCATGGTCTCGTGCGATGGCACCGTGCTGCTGGTCAGCGCCGTAGCCAACAAGACCGCGCGCGAAGGTCAGGACTTCTTCCCGCTCACCGTCGACTACCAGGAAAAGTTCTATGCCGGTGGCCGCATCCCCGGTGGTTTCTTCAAGCGCGAAGGCCGCCAGACCGAAAAGGAAACGCTGATCTCGCGACTGATCGATCGCCCGATCCGTCCGCTGTTCCCCGATGGCTTCCGCAACGAAGTGCAGATCATCGCCACCGTGATGTCGATGAATCCGGAAGTCGACGGTGACATCCTCGCGCTGCTCGGCGCATCCGCCGCGCTTGCGCTGTCGGGCGCACCGTTCGATGGCCCGATCGGCGCCGCCAAGGTCGGTTACAAGGGCGGCCAGTACCTGCTCAATCCGAGCAAGACAGAACTCGTCGATTCCGAACTCGAGCTCGTCGTCGCCGGCACCGCCAACGCGGTGCTGATGGTCGAATCCGAAGCCAAGGAACTGTCGGAAGACGTGATGCTGGGCGCGGTCATGTTCGGCCACCAGCAGATGCAGGTCGCCATCGCCGCAATCAACGAACTGGTTGCGCAGGGCGGCAAGCCGAAGTGGACCTGGTCCGCACCGGAAGCAAATGAAGGCATGGTTGCGGCCATTCGCAATGCGGTTGGCGAAAAACTCGCCTCCGCATTCCAGGTCCGCGACAAGCTTGAGCGCAAGGACACGATATCAGGCGTCAAGAAAGCGATCCTGGCAGCGCTCGCTCCAGATGCTGAAACCAACGCTTGGACTTCCGGCGACCTGTCCAAGGAATTCGGCGAGCAGGAATACCAGACCATGCGCAACTCGGTCCTCAAGACCAAGGTCCGCATCGACGGCCGCGCGCTCGACACCGTGCGCCCGATTGCCTCCCGGGTCAGCATCCTGCCGCGCGTGCACGGCTCGGCGCTGTTCACCCGCGGCGAGACGCAGGCGATCGTGGCCGTCACGCTCGGTACTGCGCGCGATGGCCAGATCATCGATGCCGTCGGTGGCGAGTACAAGGATCACTTCCTGTTCCATTACAACTTCCCGCCCTATTCGGTCGGTGAAGCGGGCCGCATGATGGGTCCCAAGCGCCGCGAAATCGGCCATGGCCGCCTCGCCAAGCGCGGCGTGCTGGCGGTGATGCCGACCATGGAAGAATTCCCGTACAC
>JALYOU010000332.1 GCA_030856725.1 Pseudomonadota bacterium | reverse complement strand
GAATCGGGCACGGTCACGGTCGACAGCGAGGAAATCTCCTTCGCCCATCTGCGCGAGAACCTCGAACGCAGCTTCCACCACGAGGCCGAGCGCCGGCATCTGGATTTCTCGGTGCTGGTGGCGCCGGAACTTGGGCGTTCTTTCAATACCGACCCCAAGCGCCTGCAACAGATTCTCAAGAACCTGCTGTCCAATGCGATGAAGTTCACCGAACACGGCAGCGTGCGCCTGTCGGCGCGGCCGGTCACGTCAGGCTGGTCGAAAGGCCACACCGTGCTCGACCAGGCGCCGACGGTGATCGCGTTCGAGGTCCGAGATACCGGCATCGGAATTTCGCCCGAAAAACAGCGCATCGTGTTCGAGGCGTTCCAACAGGCCGACGCGGGCACGTCGCGCAAGTACGGCGGCACGGGCCTGGGCCTTGCCATCAGCCGCGAAATCGCCGGCCTGCTCGGTGGCGAACTCAAGCTGCAGAGCGCCGTAGGCGAAGGTAGCAGCTTCACCCTCTACCTGCCTCTGAACTACGTAGGAGCCGACAGCGCGCATGAGGCGCGCGCGCAGCAGGCCGCAGGGTCTCTGGTGCTGCCGAGCTTGCCGCCGCAAACGGCGATGTCGGCGCCGCTGGTGGACGTTGCCGACGACCGCGCCGACATCACGCCGGGCGAACCTTCGCTGCTGGTGATCGAGGACGACCCGCGCTATGCCACCGTGCTGCGCGACCTCGCACGATCCAGCGGTTTCAAGGTGCTGGTCGCCAACCGCGGCGCGGAAGGTTTGCGGCTGGTGCGCGAATACAAGCCCACCGCGATCACGCTCGACGTGTTCCTTCCCGACATGCTGGGCTGGACCGTGCTGGCGCGACTCAAGCAGGATTCCGACACGCGCCATATCCCGGTGCAGATCGTCACGGTCGAGGAAGAGCGCCACCAGAGCATCGAGCGCGGTGCGTTCTCGTATCTGGCCAAGCCTGCCGACACCGAAAGCATCGAAGCGGCGTTGGAACGCATCAAGCAATACTCATTGCCGCGGGTGAAGCGGCTGCTGATCGTCGAGGACGATCCGGCCGAACGCATGAGCATCGAGGAATTGATCCGCCACGACGACATCGCGATCGACACCGTCGGTTCTGGCGCAGAAGCGTTGCAGGCGCTGCAGGAGGGAACGTTCGACTGCGTGGTTCTGGACCTGCGCCTGCCCGACATGAGCGGCTTCGAACTGCTTGACAGGATCCAGGAACACCCGGCGCTGCGCGATGTACCCATCGTGGTGTTCACCGGCAAGGACTTGTCCGCCGCAGAGGATAAACGCCTGAAGAAGGCGGCCAAGAGCGTGGTCATCAAGGGGGTTGAATCGCCCGAGCGTCTGCTCGACGAGACCGCATTGTTCCTGCACCGCGTCATTGCCGACCTGCCACCGGCCAAGCGCCGCATGGTGCAACGCCTGCACGAATCCGACGAGGCGCTGAAGGAAAAACGCGTGCTGGTGGTGGACGACGACGTGCGCAACATCTTCGCGTTGTCCAGCGTGCTGGAACGGCACGGCATGGACGTGGTCACGGCCGGTACCGGCCAGGAAGCTGTCGAGAAAGTTGCCGCTGACCGCGACATCGCACTTGTGCTGATGGACATCATGATGCCGGGCATGGACGGCTACGACACCATGCGCGCGATCCGCGACGATCCAGACTCGCGCGCGCTGCCCATCGTCGCGCTGACCGCCAAGGCGATGAAGGGCGATCGCGAAAAATGTCTTGAGGCCGGCGCTTCCGATTACCTCGCCAAACCTGTCGTCACCGACCAGCTGCTCGGAGTCCTGCGCCAATGGCTGCATCGCTGACCTCGTTCGATGCTGCTCCGTCGTCCGGTGTTGAACCGGCGCCGCTCGAACCGGCGCACGTACCGGTCAACATCCTGCTGGTCGACGACCAGCCGGGGCGGTTGCTGACGTATCGCGCGATCCTCGAACCGCTTGGCGAAAACCTGATCGAAGCGTCCTCGGGCATGGAGGCGCTCAAGCGGTTGATGGAAACCGAGTTCGCGGTGATCCTGCTGGACGTCAACATGCCTGGTATGGACGGGTTCGAAACCGCCAGCCTGATCCACCAGCATCCCCGCTTCGAGAAGACTCCGATCATCTTCGTCACCGCGGTCAACGTCGGCGACATGGACCGCATGCGCGGCTACAAGCTGGGTGCAGTCGATTACGTCAGCGTGCCGGTGATCCCGGAAATCATGCGAACCAAGGTCACGGTGCTGGCGGAGCTGTTCCGCAAGCGCCGAGAGCTGCAGCTGGCCAACGAGCAGCTGTCCGCAGCCAATGTTGCGCTGGAAGCCGAAAAAACGCGCGAGATGGAACGCCTCAACGCATCTCTGCGCGACGTCAATGCCGCTCTGGTCGCACGCAATGTGGATTTACAGAACGAAATCGGCGTGCGCATGCGCGCCGAGGAACGTCTGCGCGAGGCCGACCAGCGCAAGGACGAATTCCTGGCCACCCTCGCCCATGAACTGCGCAATCCGCTGGCGCCGCTGCTCAACGCGGTCAACATCCGCCGCCTGTCGTCGCCTGATGCGGACGATCCATTGCAGGACATGATGGAGCGCCAGCTCGCGCAGCTGGTGCGGCTGATCGACGACCTGCTCGACATTGCGCGCATCACCCGTGGAAAGCTCGCCTTGCGCAAGCAGGTAACGACGCTGACCGATGTCCTGCATTCCGCGATCGAGACTGCGACGCCGTTGATCGAAAGCGGTGGCCATCGGCTGCAGCTGCAACTTCCGGACGACCCCGTGCCACTGCACGCCGACCACGCACGACTGTCGCAGGTCTTCGCCAACCTGCTCAACAACTCGGCCAAGTATTCAGATGCCGGTGGCAGCATCAATGTGATCGCGACCGTCGACGGCGACTCAGTCGATGTTCGCGTGCGCGATACCGGCATCGGCTTGACCAGTGAACAGATCGAACACATTTTCGAACTCTTTTCCCAAGCCGACACGGCCATCGAAAAAGCGCATGGCGGACTCGGCATCGGCCTGACACTGGTGCAGCATCTGGTCGGGATGCACGAGGGCTCGGTCACGGTGCAGAGCGATGGCCTCGGGAAAGGCAGCGAATTTCGCGTGGTCTTGCCGCGCGACTCCGCGCTGGAAATGCCCGAACCCGAGCCAGCCGCCATGCACGCCACAATGCCTTCGATCACCCGGCACCGCGCGCTGGTGGTCGATGACAACCGCGACGCCGCCGATACGCTGGCGATGATGCTCGACCTTATCGGCATTGACACGCGGCGGCTTTATGATCCGCTGCAGGTGGAAGCCGAATTCGCCGCGTTTGCGCCCGATATCGCCTTCATGGACGTGGGGATGCCCGGACTCAACGGTTACGACCTTGCCCGCACCTTGCGCGCCAACCCGGACACAGGGCGTGACGTGGTCCTCGTCGCGGTGACGGGCTGGGGCCAGCCGGAAGACCGGCGGCGCACGCAGGAGGCCGGTTTCGACCACCATCTGGTCAAGCCACCGGAACTCGATGCGATCCAGTCGATCTGCGCTTCGCTCGGCGATCGTGTGCGCGGACAGGCACAGCTGTCATGAAAGGCGTGCATTGGCTCGATCGCCTCGCGCATGACCTGCGCGGTCCTCTGACCCCATTGCAGACCGCTGCCTACCTGCTCAAGAGCGGCCAGATCGATCCGAAGCAACAGCAGGAGCTGTTCGCACTGATCGAGCGGCAGACGCGTGTACTCAGCGGAATGATCGACGAACTCGGTGACTGGTCGCAGGCCAATCGCGGTGTGTTGAAGTGCGGCATGGATGCATGCGATGTCGGCATGTTGCTGGAGATCGCATCCAGCACATTGAAAACAACCGATGGTGCCATGCCCTCCATCCAGGACGACAGCGACGGCGCCATGGTGACGGGTGACCAGGTACGGCTGGTGGAACTGCTGCGCACGTTGACCGGCTATGTGATGTCGCGCGTGCCCGGCGTTGCACCGCGCATCCACGTGTCACGCGCGGGGTCGATGGTGCAGATCGACATCTCGGCGAGAGGCGGGGCGTCCGTCGATCCAGCGGACATCGCCACCGTGTTCGAGGATCCCGTGCCCGAGCCCCATGATGGCGGACTTGGACTCAGGCTCCTCATCGCGCGCGCCATCGCAGTCGCGCATTCTGGTTCACTGCTGGCAGAAGCCTTGTCCGATGGCGGAATGCTGATCCGTTTCGATCTGCCAGTGGCTACCTGAGGTTTTCAGGTGCGCATTCTTGGCATGTCCTGACGCGGAGTCTCGGCGCTTTACGTAGGAACGGCTCTAGCGCGAGCTCTTTGCATAGACTAAAAAGCGCGCGGCTAAAGTCGCTCCCACGCCCCGAAGGAAGTCCCTTGGGGGACACGAAGAGCCCGTTAGCTAGAACTGGAGCTCGCGACTTCAGCAAGTCTGTTTCAACCTCCCACGAACAGCGTGCGGTACTCGGGCGCGACATGGGGCAACAGTATCTCTGCCGGCACATCCACCGTCTGCGTGCCATCGGCGTAGGGCCCCACCTGGTACGGCGGAAACACGAAGCGCAGCCCCTTCAACTTGCCGCCCGCGCCGGCAATCGGCTCGAACTGCGCGTAATTCTGCGCGCTGGCCTCGCTGCCTCCATCGATCATCTTGCCCGCGCTCTTGGTCAGTTCCGCACGCTCACCGGGTGGCAATTCATCGGCATCAATGCGTTGCGACAACGCCCCGTGCAACTGCTCGCGCACATACTCAGAAATCGCCTTCCAGCCCGTCGCCTGCGGCACAAGCTTGCCAGCGTCGAGCATTGTGTTCTCCTGCGGCAACCAGACGAAGCGCGCGATCAGCGGCGTGCCGTGCGCGCCGCCGGTGTAGGTACTGCCGTCAGCCGCGATCGCGACCAGTTGCGGCGTTTCCAGCAGGGGGTAGAAGCGCAAGCTGAGGTCGTAAGGCGATAAGGGCTTGTCGTTGCCCAGACCCGAGACGGCCTGCATCAACTCCGCGCGCGCGGCGTCGGCATATTGCTTCAATTCGGCCGCCAGAGCCGGATATTTCGCCACGTCCGGGGGATAACCAATGCCGATGATGTAACGCTCGTTGGTTTCCAGCACGTCCTTGAGCGCCGCCGTGGCCACCGGCTGTGCAGGCGCTGCTGCAACCGGCGGCGCATTCGACGGCGTTTGCGTCGACGCAGGATCGCGGTCGCGGTTGCATGCGGTCAGCAGCAGTGCCAGCAGCGGGAGCAGGACGAGAGGGGTGGTGCGATTGCAGGTCATCGAAAGCAGTCCATTGACGTGTGGGTGCAAATTATCGCGA
>JALYOU010000326.1 GCA_030856725.1 Pseudomonadota bacterium | reverse complement strand
TCGACACAAGATAAGCCGCGCCGCCGACGGCCATCAAGTACACGGAACGATGTTTCCGAATCGCCTCGATCGCCACCGGCCCGCGCTCGGCCTTGCCGATCATGCCGAGCAGTCCGGTCTGCTCCAGCACCTGGTCGGTGAACTTGTCCATGCGCGTGGCGGTGGTGGGCCCGGCCGGGCCGACCGCTTCGTCGCGCACCGGGTCGACTGGGCCGACGTAATAGATGAAACGTCCGCGCAGATCAACCGGCAAGGGCTCGCCGCGATCGAGCATGCCAACGATGCGCTTGTGGGCGGCATCGCGGCCGGTGTAGAGCTTGCCGCTGAGCAACAACACTTCGCCCGGCTGCCAGGACGCGACGTCACCGCGCGTCACGGTATCCAGGTTCACGCGACGGCCTTTCGAGGCGTCGTAGGTGAGTTTTGGCCAGTCATCCAGCGATGGCGGTTCAAGCATCACCGGGCCGCTGCCATCAAGCGTGAAATGTGCGTGCCGGGTGGCCGCGCAATTCGGAATCATGGCGACCGGCAGGTTGGCCGCATGCGTCGGATAATCCTTGATCTTGACGTCTAGCACGGTGGTCAGGCCGCCAAGCCCCTGCGCGCCGATGCCGAGCGCGTTGACTTTGTCGTACAACTCCAATCGCAGTTCTTCCAGACGATTGCGCGCACCGCGCGCCTGCAGGTCGACAATGTCGATGGGCTCCATCAACGCTTCCTTCGCCAGCAGCATCGCTTTCTCGGCCGTGCCGCCGATGCCGATGCCGAGCATGCCTGGGGGGCACCAGCCTGCGCCCATTGTGGGCACGGTCTTCAATACCCAGTCGACGATCGAGTCCGATGGATTGAGCATCGCGAATTTCGATTTCGCCTCCGACCCGCCGCCCTTGGCCGCGACGATTACATCGATCGTGTTGCCCGGCACAACTTTGACGTTGACGACGGCCGGCGTGTTGTCGCCGGTGTTGCGGCGTGCACCGGCCGGATCGGCAAGCACGCTCGCGCGCAGTTTGTTGTCGGGATGGAGGTAGGCGCGTCGCACACCTTCGTTGACCATCTGCTCGACGCCCATGGTCGCATCGTCCCAACGCACGTCCATGCCGATCTCAAGGAACACGGTGACGATGCCGGTGTCCTGGCAGATCGGACGATGCCCCTCGGCGCACATGCGCGAGTTGATCAGGATCTGGGCGATGGCGTCCTTCGCAGCGGGCGATTCCTCGCGCTCGTAGGCCGCGGCGAGATTCCGGATGTAATCGACAGGGTGGTAATAGGAGATGTATTGCAGTGCGTCGGCGACGGACTGGATGAAGTCAGCTTGCTGGATGAAGCCGGCTTGCTGGATGACGCCCGGGGTGGTCGTGGTCACGATGACGTTGGATGGAGGAAACGGGCCGATTTTACCCGCATGCGTTGCTCTTGGGCCCCTGGGACGGGGACATCACGTTCGAAAACCGGGCTGAAATTCACGGTTGCACCCCGTTCTAAACCTTTCGGCCTGCTGGCGAATCCAAGACGTATGCTCACCGCCACCATGACCGATATGATGCCGACCACCGCCTTCGACACTGTCGCTGATGACGGCGACCATGCCTTGGCGCGGCTGGCTTCGCGGGGCGACATGCCGGCGTTCGAGGCTCTGTACCGGCGGCACGTCGGCCGGGTGCTGGGCGTGATCACGCGGCTGGTCGGCAGCCACGGGGCGCGGGCGGAGGATCTGGCGCAGGAAGCCTTCGTGCGGGCTTGGCAGGCTCTGCCTACCTACCGTTTCGAGAGCGCCTTTGGGACATGGTTGCACCGGCTTGCGGTCAACACCGCGCTGATGGAACTGCGCTCGCGCAAAAGCCGTCCGCAGAACGACGGCGGCGAGGATGCGCTGGATCATCTGGGCAGCGCTGATTCCGCGGGCCATGCGACGGCGCTGTCGATGGACCTGGAACGCGTCGTCGCTACCCTGCCCCCACGTGCGCGCGCTGTCCTGGTGCTTCACGACGTGGAAGGCTGGAAACACGAGGAAATCGCCCGCGAGCTGGACATGGCGGTGGGTAGTTCGAAAGCACAACTGCATCGCGCGCGAGGCCTGTTGCGCACGCGTCTGGGAGGAACGGCATGAACAACGACAAGACTATGCATGGCAACGCGCTCCATGACAGCAGCAACGACGACACCCTGCCCGACGCACTCCGCTGGTCGCTGCGCGGCCTGCGCCGCGATGTCGCGCCGGAGCACGACTTGTGGAGCGGGATCGCTTTACGCATCGCGCAAGCTCCCGCCAGCAGCCACCCCGTCGCGGATCGCCGTCATCGCCGCTGGAACGGCGCCGCGCCACTGGCGATCGCCGCTTCCCTCGTGTTCGCGGTGGGCGTGGCGTGGCAGCTGCGCCCCGTGTCGCCACAAGCCGGCGCATCGCAGGCCGCCAACCTTGCGCGCGAAGCCGCAGCCATGACACGCGAATACGACGCGGCATTGAGCGAGGTTGCCACGCCGGATCGCGCTGACTTCCCCGCACTGCGCGAGCTGGACCGCTCCGCCGCCGCCATCCGCACCGCGTTGACGCGCGATCCCGATGCGCGTTTCCTGCTCGACCGCCTGCGCCATACCTACGAACGCCGCCTTGCGCTGACCCAGCGCATCGCCCTGATCTGACCGGCTGCACAACACAGCGGAAAGACCAAACCAAATCGATTGCATGAAGGAGATTCCAATGACCATCCGACCTCTCGCACTGGCCTTGCTGACCTGCTGGGCAGCCGTGCCCCTCATCGGTGCGCCCGCGCAGGCCGCCACGCCAATCAAGCAGACGCGCGCGATGAATTCCGATGGCCACATCGAGATCGAAAACCTCAAGGGCCGCATCCAGGTACGCGCCTGGGACAAGCGGCAGGTGCACATCAGCGGCAGCCTCGGCAAGGGCGTCGAGCAGTTCATCGTCGAAGGCGATGCGGACAATCTCACCGTGCACGTGCGTTATCCGCGCCGCTCCAACGATCGCAACACCGAGCCCACCGACCTTGTGCTCGACGTACCGCGCGGTGTGGCCCTCGAGATCCAGGGCGTGTCGG
>JALYOU010000312.1 GCA_030856725.1 Pseudomonadota bacterium | reverse complement strand
TCCCATACCCATCCTTGCGAATGAACGCGGCCGGCATCGTCTTTTCATGATTGGCGACTTTGGTCAGCGGCGCGGCTTCGATCTTCCAGCGGTACGGCGCATCCGACGTGCGCACGATCACCGGCATCGTTGCGTTCATACCTTTCAGCGCGAACTGCACCGCAGCCTTGCCGACGGCGAGCGCCTGCTCGAGGTCGGTTTTCGATGCCAGATGCCGCGCCGAACGCTGCAGGTAATCGGGAAGGGTCCAGTGCACCTTCATGCCGAGCTGGTCCTTGACGCGTCCGGCGAGATACGACGCCACGCCGCCGAGTTGCGTGTGCCCGAACGAATCCTTGCCGCCGCCGGCATCGGCGACGAACTTGCCGTCCTTGGTGCGGATGCCCTCGCTGGCGACGACGACGCAATAACCGACGCGTGCGACAATTTTTTTCACCCGTGCAAGAAAGTCGGCTTCGTCATACGCACGTTCCGGAAACAGGATCAGATGCGGCGCATCGACCGCGGTCTTGCCAGCAAGTCCGGCGGCCGCGGCCAGCCAACCCGCATGACGGCCCATTGCTTCGTAGACGAAGACCTTGGTCGAGGTCTCCGCCATCGCCGCGACATCCAGCGCCGCCTCGCGCACCGACACGGCCGTGTATTTCGCCGCCGAGCCAAAGCCCGGGCAGCAATCCGTTTCAGCCAGGTCGTTGTCGACTGTTTTCGGCACGCCAATGCAGGTCACTGGATAGCCGAACTCAGCCGCCAGCTGCGACACCTTCAGCGCGGTATCGGCCGAGTCGTTGCCACCGTTGTAGAGGAAGTAACGCACGTCATGCGCCTTGAACACCGCCAGCAGCCGCTCGTATTTCGCGCGGTCCTCGTCCAGCGATTTCAGCTTGACCCGGCACGAGCCGAACGCGCCGCCCGGCGTGTGCGCCAGCGCCGCGATTGCCGCCGCGGACTCCTTCGACGTATCGATCAGTTCCTCGCGCAATACGCCGAGGATGCCGTTGCGCGCCGCCAGCACCTTGATCTTCTTCGCCCGCGCGGCGGTAATGACGGCCGAGGCGGTGGCGTTGATGACGGCAGTAACGCCGCCGCTTTGGGCGTAGAGCAGGGTTCCGGAAGCCATGTGCGGTCTCGATTCGGGGCCGGATACGGTAAGCTGCCACCGTATCGCAGCGGGCGTGGCAGTGTAGCGCCGGGGTCCGCAGGCGCATGCGCTGAACAAATACGTTGGCTGGAGCGATCGATGCGACTGGTTTTGTTGGGCGCCCCCGGGTCGGGCAAGGGCACGCAGGCGACGCGGCTGAAGGAGCACCTGCAGGTGCCCCACATCTCCACCGGCGACCTGCTGCGCGCGGAAGTGGGGGCCGGCAGCGCGCTCGGCGTGCAAGCCAGGGAAATCATGGCGCGTGGGGACCTGGTCTCCGACGAGATCCTGCTGGGCATGCTCGAAGCCCGCTTCGCCCGGCCCGACACCCGCAACGGATTCATTCTCGACGGTTACCCGCGCAACCTCGCGCAGGCCGCGGCGCTCGACGACCTGCTGCTGCGCATGGGCCAGCCGATGGATGCAGCGGTGAAGCTCACCGTCGACACCGAATTTCTCGTGGACCGTATTGCCGGCCGTGCCAAGGCGGAAGGCCGCGCCGATGACAATCCGGAATCCGTGCGCAAGCGCCTGAACATCTACACCGAGCAGACAGCACCCGTCGTCGAGTTCTATCGCACGCACGGACAGTTGACCGTGGTCGATGGCGTCGGATCGTTGGACGAGGTGTTCAACCGGATCATCGAGGCAATCGCGCCCGCGACGGAGATCGGGTGACGTAGGGTGGGCCCTGGCCCACCGCTCTTCGTTCCGATCACTGCGATGGTGGGCCTGGGCCCACCCTACGAATGCCCGTGAGCAAATCGGCGACAATTTCGCCATGAGCAAACTCCACATCCTCGGCATCGCCGGCACCTTCATGGGCGGCGTCGCCGCACTTGCGCGCGAGCTTGGGCATGACGTCGAAGGCAGCGACCAGGCGGTGTATCCGCCGATGTCCACGCAACTCGAGCAACTCGGTATCGCGCTGTCGCAAGGCTATGCGCCCGGGAATATCTCGGCCGACTGCGATTGGATCGTCGTCGGCAATGCCCTGTCGCGTGGCAATCCTGCGGTCGAACATGTCCTCGACGCCGGCCTGAAGTACACCTCCGGCGCGCAGTGGCTCGCGGAAAATGTGTTGCCGGGCCGCGACACCATCGCCGTCGCCGGCACGCACGGCAAGACTACGACGACGACCATCCTCGCGTACCTGTTGCAGGCCGCCGGGCGCGAACCGGGTTTTTTGATCGGTGGCGTGGCCGAGGATTTCGGCGTATCCGCGCGCATCGGGGGCGGCAAGGAATTCGTGGTCGAGGCCGACGAATACGACACCGCGTTCTTCGACAAGCGCAGCAAGTTCGTGCACTACCGCCCGCTGGTCGCGATCCTCAACAACCTCGAATTCGACCACGCGGACATCTTTCCCGACGTCGCTGCGATCCAGCGCCAGTTCCACCATCTGGTCCGTATCGTGCCGGCGCGTGGCAGGTTGATCGTCAACGGCCAGGACGAGCGCATTGCCGAAGTCCTGGCGATGGGCTGCTGGACGCCGGTGGAGCGCTTCGGGTTCGATACGAACTTCGAATGGAGCGCGCGACTGATCAGCGCCGACGGCAGCGAGTTCGCCGTGCAACATCGCGGCAATGAGATCGGCACTGTGCGCTGGCCGTTGCTTGGCCACCACAACGTGATGAACGCACTCGCGGCATTGGCGGCGTGTCATGCGGTGGGTGTCGATGTCACAACGGTCATCCCCGCGCTCGCAGACTTCCGCAGTGTGAAGCGCCGCATGGAACGGCTGGGCGCAGTCGATGGCATTACCGTCTACGACGACTTCGCGCACCACCCGACCGCGATCGCCACGACGCTCGCCGGCCTGCGCGCCAAGGTCGGCGCTGCGCGCATCGTCGTGGCGATGGAGCCGCGCAGCAACTCGATGCGCCTCGGTGCGCACGCCGATGCATTGGCACCCTCGCTCCATGGCGCGGATACGGTCGTGTTCCTGCACCGACCGGAACTTGCCTGGGATGCCCGGCACGTCGTCTCTGCCCTGCGCGGTGATGGCAGGACGGCGTCCGATGTCGATGCATTGATCGCGATGCTGCGCGGACTTGTCGCCGACGGTGACCATGTCGTATTCATGTCCAACGGTGGCTTCGACGGCGCGCCACGGCGGTTCCTGGCTGCTTTAAGCGAATGAAACTGTAGGAGCGCCTCTTAGGCGCGATGGCTTTACCGGCAAAGGCCGTCGCGCCTGAGAGACGCTCCTACAAGCGGAATGCGTGCCATACACTGCCTGCAATGACGAATCCTGATTCGTTACCGCTGTTTCCCCTCGCTACCGTGCTGCTGCCCGGCGCATTGCTGGGCCTGCGCATCTTCGAGCCGCGTTATCTGGACCTGGTGCGCGAGTGCACGCGCAA
>JALYOU010000302.1 GCA_030856725.1 Pseudomonadota bacterium | reverse complement strand
CGCGGATTCTCCTTGCGTTGCGCATCCACCCAGATGTTGCCGGCATGCGCATCGGCGTGGAAGAAGTTGTCGCGGAACACCTGGGTGTAGAACACGCGCACGCCTTTGGCGGCGAGCGCCTTCAGGTCGATGCCGGCCTCGGTGAGCGCGGCGATGTCGTCGCTGGGGATGCCATATACGCGTTCGAGCGTGAGCGCGCGCTCGGCGGTGTGGCTCCAGATCACTTCCGGTACGTACAGGTCGGGCGAATCCAGCCAGAAGCGGCGCAGCACCGATGCGTTGGCACCTTCGCGTTGCAGGTCGAGTTCGGCGGCCAGCGTGTTCTGCACTTCAGCCACGATCTCGCGCGGGCGGATCTTGTCGGCGGCTGGATGCGTGCGTTCGACGATGGTGGCTATGCTGTTGAGCAGGGCGATGTCGGCGTCGATCTGTTTTTCGATATTCGGCCTCAGCACCTTGACCACCACCTGGCGGCCGTCGTGCAAGATCGCCGCGTGCACTTGTGCGATGGAGGCCGATGCCAGTGGCGACGTGTCGAAGCTCGCGTAGGCATCGCCAATGCTGCGGCCCAGCGCGGTTTCGACCATGCCGCGCGCGACGTCGCCATCGAACGGCGCGACGCGATCCTGCAGCAGTGACAGTTCATCGGCGACATCGCCCGGCACCAGGTCGCGGCGCGTGGACAGGATCTGCCCGAACTTGACGAAGATCGGCCCAAGTTCCTGCAACGCCAGCCGCAGGCGTGCGCCGCGCGGCATCGCCGCGATCTCCGCCGATGCGCGAGGCACGAACGGACGCGCGAGTTTCAGCCACGCTTCGACTGGCGTGCCTTCCAGCAAGTCGTCCAGCCGGTAACGCAGCAGCACGCGGCCGATGCGCCATGCGCGCAGCAGCGAACTCGTCACGCGGCTCCCTCCGCAGGAGCCCGGCCATCTTTGACCGGAGTTTCCAATGCGTTGTGTAAACGGGTCACGCGAGCTGCCATGCGTTCGACATCATCACGCAGCGCATCGACATCGTCGTGGAAGGCGTTGAGCTCCTCCTTGCCGACCACGTCGCGCGATTCCTCGGTGACGTATTCGGCGGAGGTTTCCGCAAGATTTTTCGTTGCGACACGCGCCTGCTTGAAGGCACCAGCGATGGCGTTGGCGATCTGCACGCCGAGCACGTCGCCGAACACGGCCGCGAACGGTTGTTGCCAGTCGGGATCGAAACGCTCTGCCATGCGCTGCAAACGTCGCGCGAGGTCAGCGTCGCCGGACACGTGCAGCTTCCCGGCCGGCGGCGCGCCGTCGCGTCTCAGGAACGGAAGCTGCGAAATCAGGCCGACAAAGGTGCTGCGCACGGCGAGATCAGGTGTGTCGGCTTCGTTCATCGGTCCAACGCGCAACTGTTCGCCTTCGACGCGGATTTGCAGCGCCAGTGGTGGTGATTCAAGCTGCAACGCAACGCGACGACCGTCCAGTGGCTTCAGCGCGATACGGGTTTCGTCGTCCAGCGACAGTGCGCGGTTGAGCGCGGCCTCGAGTACGCGTCCGGCGTGCGGTTTCCAGTTGAACGCAGGTTCGATCATGCCGGCATTGTAGCGGGCGGGCATGCCTGACCTTTCTCTCGCTCGTCATTCCCGCGAAAGCGGGAATCCAAGGACGTTGTACTTAAAACGCAAGGTCCATGGATCCCTGCTTGCGCGGGATTGCCGGCATGTATTTTCACGATCACAGCAGTCAGAGCCGCTTCGGTGTTTGCGTTGCTTTGATCGAATCCCGCAAGCGCCGCAAGCCTTCCTCGATGCTTACCCGCGGCACGTAACCGAAATCCCGCGTCGCAGGCGTTATGTCGTACCAGTGGGTTGTGCTGAGCTGTTCGGCAAGAAAACGCGTCATCGGCGGCTCGCCGCGCAGCGGCAACGCCGTCCACAAGCCCTCGCAGATCGCGCCGGCCGCGTAAGCAGCGCCGAACGGAATTGTCTTCGTGACCTGCGGCGCGCCCGCGGCCTGCAGCATCCCGTTGACGATCTCGCGCACCGGTCTGGGTTCGCCGTTGCTGATGAAATACGCACGACCGGCGCAGGCAGCACCCGGTGCGAGCTGCGCGAACGCATCGAAGTGCGCCTGCGCGGCGTTGTCGATGTAAGTGGTATCGATCAGGTTGTCGCCGTCACCGACGAAGCGCAGGCGTCCCGCCTTGGCGCGTTCGACCAGGCGCGGCAGCAACTGGTTGTCGCCCACTCCCCAAATCAGGCGCGGCCGCAGTGCGATCGTCGCAAGGTTCGCATCGTTGGCGGCGAGCACGGCGAGCTCGGCGATTTTCTTGGTGGTGGCATACGGCGCCTTGAAGTGCTCGCCGTACGGCACGTTGTCCGCGGTGCCGCCTTCGACCGGATGCGTCGCACGATGGGTCACGCTGGGCGTCGACGTGTAGACAAGCCTGCCGATGCCATGCGCGCGGCACGCGGCGATGACGTTGTCGGTGCCGACGACGTTCGCACGATGATAGGACTCGTAACTGCCCCACACACCGGCTTTTGCGGCGTTGTGGAAGATCGCATCGTGATCTCTGGCTGCGGCGATGACCGTGTCGCGATCGGCGAGATCGCCTTGCACCTGGCGCACGTCGAGCGCAGCGAGCGTCGGGTACAGACCACGATTGAAACTGGTGACGTCATGACCGCGCCCGACCAGCCCACGACAAAGTGCCTGTCCGAGAAAACCGCCGCCGCCCGTGACCAGAATTCTCATCGCGTGATCTTCCTCAAAGGTATCGAAGCACATTGTAGGAGCGCCTCTCAGGCGCGACCGGCATTACAGGTGGAGCCTCATCGCGCCTAAGAGGCGCTCCTACGAAGCTGCTTGCTTGCCCATGCTGTCAACTTCTCACGGCCGATCTTGGCGTTATGCCGGATATCGACCGGGAATGATCCTGGATACCGCAGGAACGTATTCACTTTCGCCGCATGCACGAAGCCGTCGGCGATATGTCGCAGTTCTTCTCCAATGCGTGGCCATTCCAACGTCGCGATTCCCGTGCGCAGTTCGACGCACAGCGCCGGCGTCTGCGTACCGCGCGTGCCGATGCCTACCAAGGCCGTGCGTCGCACGTCCGGGTGCGTGTTGAAAATGGGTTCGATCTGTTCGGTGCACAGCGTGCTGTCGGCAGTGACGATGCGTTGCGTCTTGCGGCCGCAGAACCAGAGGCGGCCTTCACCGTCCACCCAGCCGA
>JALYOU010000295.1 GCA_030856725.1 Pseudomonadota bacterium | reverse complement strand
AGTTGCAGAATCGGTTGCAGGAGATTCCGGATGCACTAGCTGCGCTGCCGCTGGAGCTGGCCGATGAAGGACACGCGCTGGTGTACACGTTCGATACGCAATCCGACGAAACCGGGATTGCGGCGCTGCTGAAACGGCTGGGCGAACTCGGCATCGACTTCAAGGACCTGCACTCAAGCGAGAGTTCGCTGGAGGAGATTTTCGTGAACCTGGTGCGGGGGACGAGGTGAAGTTCGTGCTCTGTCACCTCTCGTGTCGTCATCCCCGCGCAGGCGGGGATCCAGCGACCTTGTCCTTCATCAGCGAAGGTCACTGGATTCCCGCCTGCGCGGGAATGACGTCCAAGCGTGTGCAGGTTCGAAGCTTTCCTGAAATTTCAAGTGCAGCGAGATCCCCATGAACTGGCACGCCATCCGCGCCATCTACAAATTCGAAATGGCGCGTACCTTCCGCACCATCACCCAGTCCATCGCCTCGCCGGTGCTGTCGACCTCGCTGTATTTCGTGGTGTTCGGCGCGGCCATCGGCTCGCGCATGGGCGACATCGACGGCATCAGCTACGGCGCCTTCATCATCCCCGGCCTGATCATGCTGGCGCTGCTCAACGAGAGCATTTCCAACGCCTCGTTCGGCATCTACATGCCCAAGTGGGCAGGCACGATCTACGAACTGTTGTCGGCGCCGGTGTCGTACGTCGAAGTGGTGATTGGCTATGTCGGCGCGGCGGCAACCAAGTCGGTGATGCTCGGCGTGCTGATCCTCATCACCGCGCGCGTGTTCGTGCCGTACGAGATCGCGCATCCAGTGTGGATGCTGTGCTTCCTGTTGCTGACCGCGACCACCTTCAGCCTGTTCGGTTTCATCATCGGGCTGTGGGCGGACGACTTCCAGAAACTGCAGGTGATTCCGCTGATGATCGTCACCCCGCTGACGTTCCTCGGCGGTGCGTTCTATTCGATCAACATGCTGCCGCCGCTATGGCAGAAGATCACGTTGTTCAACCCGGTGGTGTACCTGATCAGCGGCTTCCGCTGGAGCTTCTACGGTGTTGCCGACGTCAATGTCGCGGTCAGCGTGGCCGCGATCCTGGGCTTCCTTGCACTGTGCCTGGTGGCGGTGCGGTGGATTTTCCACACGGGCTGGAAGTTGAAGGCCTAGCAGCAGCGCACCGCGAAAAAGACATTGGGCCTACAAGCGGCCTATGCATAAACGCCTGGTGATACTTGGCTCAGCTACGCACCGTTAGACTCGCGGGCTACTTGCCCGGAAGCAGCAAGCATGTACGACCTCCACTGCCATCTCCTCCCTGGCATCGATGACGGCGCGGTCGACCTGGCCATGGCGATCGAGATGGCGCGCATCGCCGTGGACGACGGGATCCGCACGGTGGCCTGCACGCCGCACATTTACCCCGGCCTGTACGACAACAATGCCGAGGGGATCCGCGCGGCAATGCGCGCCTTGCAGCAGGAACTGGATGCACGCGATATCCCGTTGCGGCTGGTCGAGGGCGCGGACGTGCATCTGGATGTGTCGCTGCTCCAGGACATCCGCGACGGCCGCGTGCCGACGATTGGCGGGTCGCGCTACCTGCTGCTGGAGCCTCCACATCATGTGGCGCCGCCGCGTTTCGAAGAGTCGGTGTTTGAGCTGGTGGTTGGCGGCTTCGTGCCGGTGATCACCCATCCCGAGCGCCTGACCTGGATTGAACATCACTACGACACGTTCGCCCAGTTGGTGAAGGGCGGGGCGTGGATGCAGATCACCGCGGGCAGCCTGACCGGCCGTTTCGGCGCCCGTCCCCGCTATTGGGCCGAGCGGATGCTGGACGAAGGACTGGTGCATCTGCTCGCTACCGATGCCCATCACCCGCGACGCAGGCCGCCGTTGCTGGCCGAGGCGCGCGAGGCCGCGGCCCTGCGGGTGGGCGCGGACGAAGCAACTCATCTGGTGTTGACGCGCCCGCAAGGCATCGTGGACGACGTTTCTCCGCTCGATCTTCCGCCCCTGCCGGCTGCCGCGGCGGTCTCGCAGCGTCGCCGATGGTTTTGGCAGCGACCGCTGCGCACGTCATAATCCGCGGCCGCGTATGGAACTCCTCATGAAACACGCTTGCTTGCGACTGCTGACACTTCTGTTTCTTGTGGGAATGCTTGGCGGCTGCGCGTCATCCAGGGCGGTCACCACCAACCAGGGACAGCCGCTGCCTGCCCCCGACAGCGTCAACAATGCCAATGCCTACAAGGACGCAGCCGATTACCGCATCGGCCCGCAGGACCTGCTGGAAATCACGGTGTTCGGCGTCGAAGACCTCAGCAGGACCGTGCGTGTCAACGCCAACGGACAGATCTCGTTGCCGTTGATCGGCAGTCTCATGGCCGGCGGCGTGAGCATCCCCGCGCTGGAGCAGACCATCGCCGGCAAACTCGGAGGCCGCTATCTGCAGGATCCGCAGGTCAGTGTGTTCGTCAAGGAGTTCACCAGCCAGCGCGTCACGGTGGAAGGCGCCGTGCGCAAGCCTGGAATCTATCCGGTCACGGGACGGACGTCGTTGCTGCAGGCCGTTGCCCTGGCCGAAGGGCTCGATCCCCTGGCCGACCTCGGTGGCGTCGTCGTGTTCCGGCAGATCAACGGCCAGCGCATGGCGGCCGGCTTCGACATGCGCGAGGTGCGCAGCGGCAGGAGCCCCGACCCGCAGATTTACGGGGAGGACATCATCGTGGTGGAGCAGTCAGGCAGCAAGACGGCATTGCGGCGTTTTCTCGAGGCAATCCCGGCGCTAGGGCTTTTCCTGGCGTTCTGACCGCGCGCCCGCCGGCAGGCTGGCAATGCAGCACATATCGGTATTCAGAGATCACGAATGAACAGCGAACGTCCACCGGTTGGATTGAATGATGGAGATCGGCGGACGCCGCTTCGCAGCGGCGAAGGTCCGGAGCGCATGGCCGGCGCCGCGCATGCTTCCCCTGCGCTGCCGTTGGACATCTTCGATACCGACCGGCACGGGGACCGTGACGAAATTGACCTGCGGGCCTATTGGCGCATCCTGCTCAAGCGCCGCTGGCTGGTGCTGGCCATTCTGGGCACCGTGGCGATCTGCGCGCTGGTGCTGACCTTGTTCACCACGCCCATCTATCGAGCCACGGCGATGCTGCAGATCGATCGTGACGTGCAACAGGTCGTCCAGGTGGAGGGGATGACGCAGGTCGAAGGTGGGAACGATTACGACTTCTATCAGACCCAGTACGAGCTCCTGAAAAGCCGTGCGCTGGCCGAACGCGTGGCCGGTGAATTGAACCTGGCCGACCCCGGCGTGTCGAGGCAGCTGGAACAGGCGACATGGCACGAACGGATGATCGCATCGCTTCGGCCCGATCCGTCTGCCGATACGGCGAAGTTCCCGAATACGCCCGCGCAGCGGCGACAGGCCGTGGCCCTGGTGCAACGCGCGATGGAGGTGGAGCCGGTCCGCAACTCCGCGCTGGTCCGCGTGCATTACGACAGTCCGGTCGCCGAGTTTTCAGCGCGCGCAGCCAATGCCTTCGTCGACGGGTTCATCGCCTCGGGCATCGAACGCCGCTTTGGCGCTTCGTCCTATGCCCGGAAATATCTGGAAGAACAACTAAGCCTGGTCAAGGGGCGCCTGGAAACCTCCGAGCGGGAACTGGTGGCGTTTGCGCAGAAGGAAAACATCGTCGGCAACAGCGAAGGACAGTCGCTGGTCGGCCAGAATCTCGGCGACCTCAATTCGGCCTTGGCGGCCGCGCAGGACCAGCGGATCAGCGCCCAGGCCCGCTGGCGCCAGGCGCAGTCGGCGGCAGGCGCCGCCTTGCCGGCCGACATGCTGGAAAACTCCATCGTCCGAACCCTGCAGCAGCAGCGTGCGCAATTGCAGGGGCAGTACCAGGAAAACCTGCAGATCTACAAGCCGGACTATCCGTTGATGCAACAGATCAGCGGGCAGGTGGGCGAAGTCGAAAAGCAGATCAGTCGCGAACTCTCCAACATCCGCGCCTCGGTCAAGGCCGAATACGATGCCGCAGCGTCGCGCGAGCGGCTGCTGATGGGCCAGCTGGACACGTTGCGCGGCCAGACCCTGGACGTGGACAACCGCAGCATCCAGTACAACATCATCAAGCGCGAGGTCGACACCAACCGCCAGCTCTACGATGGCTTGCTGCAACGCTACAAGGAAGTCGGGGTGGCGGGGCAGCTGTCGGGCAACAACATCTCGATCGTAGACCGGGCCGAAGCGCCGCAAGCGGCCTACAAGCCCAATCTGATCAACAACCTGGCCGCAGGCCTGCTGATCGGCCTGCTGCTGGGCGTGTTGATGGCGTTTTCTCTGGAACTGCTGGACGACACCTTGAAGACGCCGGAAGACATCGAGCAACGCCTGAAGCTGGCCGTGCTCGGGATCATTCCGAAACTGGGTGCCAAGCAGGTCATCGCACAAGTGCGTGACGACCCGCGCTCGGCGTTTTCCGAGGCGTACCGCTCGGTGCGCACCGCCCTCCAGTTCGCCACCGACCAGGGCGTGCCGCGGATCCTGCTGGTGACCAGCCCCGGCGGCGGCGAAGGCAAGTCAACCTCGGCATTGAGTCTTGCGCGCAAACTTTCCCAGCTTGGCAAACGGGTGTTGCTGGTCGAAGCCGACCTGCGAAATCCTTCCCTACGCCAGGCGATGGGCCTGCGGGCGGAGGTTGGCTTGAGCAGCATCCTGGCCGGTGCGTGCAGCATGACCGACGCCGTTCTGGCCACGGGCGTGGAGCGGTTGAGTGTCATTCTTGCCGGCCCACTGCCGCCCAACCCGGCCGAACTGCTGTCGGGCACGCGCCTGGTGACCCTGCTCAAGGAGGCCAGCGAGCAGTTTGACCAGGTGGTCATCGATGGTCCGCCGGTGCTCGGTATCAGCGATGCCCCGATCCTTGCCAATCTGGCGACGGGTACCGTGCTGGTGGTGCATTCGGGCAAGACCCGGATCGCGGCTGCGCAGATCGCCATCAAGCGACTGGCCTCGGCGCGCGCGCGCATGATTGGCGCGCTTTTGACCATGTACGATGTGAAAACGAGTGGCTACGGGTATGACTCTTATCACGCCTATGGCTATGCCCCGCCTTCACGCAAGGATTGACCGATCGGTACATCGGAGCGCCGCGTCCATTACGGCGCCGGGAAGTCCGGACTCGGGATGTGTCCTGCCGTAATGGCGTCGACGACGCCACGCGAATCCGGAACGCCTGCGCTGGACGTACCGGCATGACGCCTGGCCGAGGCGAAAGCAAGTGAGCAACGCGACACGCTGGCTGCTGCGAGCGGTGCTGGCCGTGTTCGTGACCGCGGCAGCGTTGCGCATCGTCACCCATGGAATTGCCGTGCGTGAGGCGGCGATCGATTCCGCGCAGGCGGGGGCGGCGCGCCAGCGCCTGACTGTAGAGCCGCTGGATGGAACAGCATTCGGCGTCATCGCCCGCCAGACCGATGACCCGGTACGGGCACTCGAACTGCACCAAATCGCCGTGCGCCGCGCGCCACGAGACACGTCCCTGCGCGTCTGGCTGATCAATCGCCTCCTGCGCGATGGACGCCGTGTCGAAGCACTGCCGCACATCAACACCCTGCTTCGCATTGCGCCGGTGTATCGCACGCAGACCTATCCGGTGATCGCGCAACTGGCGGGCGATGCGCCATTTGCCGATGCGTTGCTGCGTACCTTGCACACCAATCCCACGTGGCGCCTGGCATTCATCGAGCAGCTGATGACGGCAGACCCCCAGCACCTTCTCGCTGCCATCCATGCGCGCGGCGAAATGACATCGGATGAATTCAACCGCTGGCTGGAGGCACTGTTTCGACGGTCACGGTG
>JALYOU010000289.1 GCA_030856725.1 Pseudomonadota bacterium | reverse complement strand
CGCACGCATGAAGGCGCGCAGGTGGCGTTGGACATCGACGCTCTGAAATCCGTGTTCGCGCAACAGGCGGACGAAGCCGCCGCCAATGCCGGCGTCGATCTGCTGCTGACATTCCATGCATTGCTGGTCGGCCTGATCGGCCCTTCACTCACCGAGCGCCTGCTCCGATCGGTGACATTCAGTGCGTCGAGCAGCCCGCAAGCCAAGGACACTTCGCCATGATTCCCAAAGTCACCATCAACCGCCTCGCCGGTCCGCGCGGCATCGGCGCCCATTTTGATCCGCTGCGCGAATGCCTGGGCAAGATCCTGGGGGTCTGGTTTGTCCGGGCGTTCCACAAGGATGGCTCGTTATTTCCTGTTATCAGACTGAGCCCGGTCTGATGAACGGTCTCGGTGCCAAGGCCATCCGGATGGACAGCCTTGCAACGACGCTGCCTGCGCAGGTTCATTCAGCCGCAAGCTAACTAAGCATACGCCGCGTGAAGAAAGATGGCGTGAGGGGAGGTGCGGCCGCTGTCACGAGCCCGCTGGGGGCTGGATTTCAGCACCGTACTCCAGCTTTGGCGAGTTGTGGGGACGAAACCTTCGGAAGCAGAGATGCGTTGTGGGTGCGCATTCTTCACTCGCCGTTGATTCAAGAGTGTGCAAATGCATTTGCGCCTACCAGGGCGGAACACGGCGGGAGCCTCTTCCACAAAAAAGCCGGTGAGCGTGAACTCACCGGCTTTCGTCATGACAAATGGCGCGCCCGGAAGGATTCGAACCTCCGACCCCCAAGTTCGTAGCCTGGTGCTCTATCCAGCTGAGCTACGGGCGCGCAGAAGCGGAATTATGCGGATCTGCGTACAGACTCGTCAATAAAATGGCGGAAAGTGAGGGGTGAGACAGGGGCGCGTTGAGAACCGCGAGGTTCCCGCCCCTGTCGAATGCCCGAGCCTTGCGAGGGCCGGGAATCCCAAACTCATAGCCAATGAATGGCGGAGAGTGAGGGATTCGAACCCTCGATCAGGCTTTTGACCCGATACTCCCTTAGCAGGGGAGCCCCTTCAGCCGCTCGGGCAACTCTCCGATCACGTTGCAAACATCACAACGCGCCAGAAGGATACCGGTTCAACCGGCCCGCGGTAAACCTTCGGTTGCCATCGCGTCGCCGGCGGCCGGCTGGCGGCCTTCGTCATCCTTGTGGATGCGCTCGTAGATTTCCTCGCGATGCACGGCGACATCCTTGGGTGCATTGATGCCGATACGCACCTGGTTGCCCTTCACGCCGAGGACAGTCACCGTGACCGAATCGCCGATCATCAGGGTTTCGCCAACACGGCGGGTCAAGATAAGCATAAGAATTCTCCAGGGGCCGGCACCCAATTGCTCCGGTAAAACATCTAACCAGCGCGGCTAGAGGTTTCCATTGTTTTAAGGACGTGAAGCATGTGACTGCCCGGCCATCGGGTCAAGGCCACAAGTCATGGATATGGGGCTCAGCGCAACTTTTTCAGTACCCAATCGTGAACCCCGGACAAGGCATCGACCAATGCTTGGCCATCGTCACCGCCGCCCTGTGCAAGGTCCGGACGACCGCCGCCCTTGCCGCCGGTCAACGCAGCCACGTGCGCGAGCAGTTCACCGGCCTTGACCTTGCCCGAAGCCGCGCCACTGACACCGGCCACCAGTGAAGCCTTGCCGCCATTCGCGCCCGCAAGCACGATCACCGCATCGCCGAGTTGCTGCTTGAGCCGGTCCATCGCATCGCGCAGCGCCTTGGCGTCGAAGCCCTCCAGCCGCACCGCCAGCACTTGAATGCCTTCGACGAGCTGCGCCTGGCCGGCGAGGTCAGAAGTCGCACCGCTCGCCGCCTTGGCCTTGAGCGTGTCGAGTTCGCGCTCGAGCCTGCGCTGACGCTCGGTGAGCTGCTGCGCTTTTTCGACAATGTCCAGCGCGCTTGCGCCGAGCAGCCGCGCCGCATCGTCCAGACGCTGTTCCTGCGCGACGATATGGTCCAGCGCGCCCTGCCCTGTCACCGCCTCGATCCGGCGCACGCCTGCGGAGACGCCGCCTTCGGACACGATCTTGAACAGGCCGATGTCGCCGGTGCGCGCGACATGCGTGCCGCCACATAACTCCGTGGACGATTCGCCCATCCGCAACACGCGTACACGCTCGCCGTATTTTTCGCCGAACAGCGCCATCGCACCGAAATCCAGCGCTTCCTGCATGCCCATGCTGTGGATTTCGGATGGGTGGTTGCTGCGAATCTCGGCATTGACGCGGCGTTCGAGCTCGGCGAGCTCTTCGGCCGTGACCGGTTGGAAATGCGAGAAATCGAAACGCAACCGGTCGGGCGCCACCAGCGAACCCTTCTGCATCACGTGCGTGCCCAGCAGCTGCCGCAGTGCGGCGTGGAGCAGATGCGTGGCCGAATGATTGAGGATCGTGGCCGCACGCCGGGCGCTGTCGGCCGCGGCCACGACACGGTCGCCGCGTTTCAGCGTGCCTGCCGTGAGCTGGCCGACATGGCCGTGGAACTGGCCCGCGAATTTCTGCGTATCGCGTACTTCAAAGCGCACGCCCTGCTCGTCGAGTTCACCGATATCGCCGACCTGACCGCCGCTTTCGGCGTAGAAGGGCGTGCGGTCGAGAAACACGATGGCGTCGTCGCCGGCATCCACCGAATCGACCGGGCGGCCATCCTTGAGCAAAGCGACCACTTCCAGGCCGCCCGCGGTCAATGCGTCGTACAGGAACTCGGTCGGCTTGAGTTGCGCGACGAGTTCTGCCGGCAGCGCAGTGCCCGAGGCGAATTTGCCAGCCGCACGCGCGGTTTCGCGCTGCTGCTGCATGGCGGTCTCGAAGCCGGCCAT
>JALYOU010000288.1 GCA_030856725.1 Pseudomonadota bacterium | reverse complement strand
GCCGTGACCTGCGTGGCATCATGAACGCATGCTCGAACCCATGCATGCAGTCGCCGTCCCGCATCGTCCGCCACGTTATCCACGGGTGTGGCTGTGGCTCATCGGCGCATCGCAGCTGGTCGTGATCGCATTGTGGTGGCGCCATGGCTGGCAGATCGGATTGCTACTGCTGCTGTTGTCGCACCTCGGCATCCTGTGGGGCACGCTGTGGCCGCGATCGCGCCTGTACAGTCCGGTGCTGACGCGGTTGCCGGTGGACGACAAGCGCGTGTGGTTGACCATCGATGATGGCCCCTCCAACGACACGGCGGCGATTCTCGACCTGCTGGATGCGCATGCCGCCAAGGCGACGTTTTTCGTCGTCGGCGATCGCGCCGAGCAGTGTCCGGACGCGATCCGCGAAATCGTGCGGCGCGGACATGCGCTCGGCAATCACAGCGCGTCGCATCCTACCGCGTGGTTCTGGGCGCTGGGGCCCGGGCGCATGGGCAAGGAGATCGCGCGTTGCCAGGAGGTGTTGCAGCGAATCACAGGACACGCGCCCCGCTGGTTCCGTGCGGTGGTGGGGATGTCGAATCCGTTCGTGTCGATGGCGCTCGCGCGGCATGGGCTTGCGCGCGTGGCATGGAGCGCGCGCGGCTTCGATGCGGTGGCGGCGGATGCGCAGACAGTCGTAAGCCGCATCGAACGGAATCTGCGGCCCGGTGCGATCGTGTTGCTGCATGAAGGTGCACGGCATGGGCGCAATGTGGAAGCGATTGCGTTGCTGCTACGACGGCTGGACGCGTTGGGTTACCGAACCGTGCTGCCGGAATAGCAAAGGTGTTCCTTCTCCCGCGGGGAGAAGGGAAAAACTACAACGGCCTCACTGCGACGATCCGCCAGTTGTTGAACGGCGTCTTCCCGTACCAGGGCTCGATGCTGACCTCCAGTCCCGCCGCATCAAACCGCGCGCGCAAGGCATCGGCTTCGGGATACCGCTTCGGCGTGGCGTTCATCCAGCCGATAGTCCGTGCGAGGCGATCCATGAGCCAGGTGAAGCGCGCACGGGGCGATGCATCGTGCAGCCCGCTACGGATCACCAGGCGCGCGCCCGGTGTCAGCATCGCAATGGCGGCATCCAAGGTGCGCTGCTGCGCGTCGGCCGGCAGGTATTGCAGGACATCCAGCAGCGTGACGCTGCCCTGGTGAAAAGGAATCGTCGTCGCAAGATCGACGACATCGAAACGCACGTCATCCAATCCCGCATCGCGCGCTGCTTTTTGTGCCAGCGCGATCTTGCCGGCGTCGCTGTCCACGCCTACGTACGGCAACTTCACCGCGTGCAGCGCCAGCGTGTGCGCCAGCAGGCCCATGCCGCAACCCAGGTCGAGCAATGGCGCGGTGCTGCCACGCAACGCGTCGGCGACGCCGGCATACAGCGGATCACTGCCGAGCTTTCCCTTGGCGTAGTGGTAATGAAACCGGCTGGGAAGAAAGTGCCGGGCGATGCCGCGCGCGTCTTCGCGCTGCAGCGGCGTCATGGCGGCGCGAGCAGCTGCCGCGCCGCGGGCAACGCCTGCTGCGCCCAGGCGGCATACATCGCCGCCGACGGATGCAAGCCATCTTCAGCCAGCATCGCGGTTTCGTTGCCGCGTTCACGACTGACGGGCGTGATATCGACGAAAGCGACGCCGCGCGCTGCGCAGATGGCCTTCGCTGCCGCGTTGTAGGCGTCGAGCTCCCGCGAGATCCTGGCGAGATCGCGGCCTGGCTTGTCAGCAACATGCTCGCTACCGAAACGAGTCGCGCCCCAATCCGGGATGCTCAGCACCAGCACGCGGCCGGCCCTGCCGCTGGCAAAACCGATCGCACGTTCCAGCAGCGCTTCAAACTCCGCGCGATAGTTGTCGACATCGCGGCCGCGGTACTGGTTGTTGACGCCGATCAGCAGAGTGACGAAGTCGAATTCGCCCAACGGCTGCGCTGCGTCGATGGCGTCATCCAGTTCGTCGGTCGTCCAGCCGGTTTTGGCAATGATGCGGGGATCGCCGAGCGCGATGCCTTGTGCGCGCAAGCCGCGTGCAAGTTGCACCGGCCAGCGACCGCCTTCGTCAACGCCTTCACCAATCGTGTACGAATCGCCGAGCGCGAGATAACTGGGCATGCCGCTGGTTCCTGTGGGCGCATCCTCGGTTGTATTGCAACCGGCAAGCATTGCAATCATCGCAAGCAGCAGAGCACTTGCGAAGCTGCGGGCGATCGATCGCTGCAAGGCCATCAGGCCACCGCTATCCGCTGTGCGGAATTCATTGCCGCGCGCCGCGACAGCACGCGTTCGATGCGCGCAAACACCTCGCGCAATTCATCGGGCTGCGGCAGCAGCGTCACCCGGAAGTGATTGCGGAACGGTACGTTGAAGCTGGAACCGGGCACGATCAATACGTCCTCGTGCTCGAGCATCTCCAGTGCGAACGCATGGTCGTCGAATCCGTGCGCGGCGTCGCCGACGACAGCCGGGAATCCGTACAGCGCACCGGAAGGCGCGACCAGTTCGAGATGGTCGCTGGCCGCGCAGGCGTCGATCAGCGCGCGCCGCGTTTCGTACAGGCGGCCTTCCGGTTTGCACAGCGGTGTAATCGTATCGGCGCCGTGCAGCGCAGCATCGATGGCGAATTGCCCCGGTACGTTCGCGCACAGGCGCAACGCGCCGAGCAGGTCCATCGCGTGGTGGTAATCGCCACTGGCCAGCGGATCCCCAGACAGCATCGCCCAGCCCACGCGCCAGCCGCAGGCGCGATGCACTTTCGACAGGCCGCCGAACGACAGACACGGCAGGTCGCCGGCGAGCGGTGCCAAAGGTTCGAACGTGGCGCCGTCGTACAGGATGCTGTCGTAGATCTCATCGGACATCAGCAGCAGGTTGTGTTTCGCGGCGATGGTGACGATGCGTTCGAGCAGCGCGCGCGGATATGTCGCGCCGGTCGGGTTGTTGGGATTGATCAACACGATGGCGCGCGTGCGCGATGACACCAGCGATTCGATTTCGTCGGGATCAGGCAGGAAACCATTGTCCGGCCGGCAGCGGTAATACACCGGGCGGCCATCGTTGAGGATGGTCGCGGCGCTCCACAACGGGTAGTC
>JALYOU010000286.1 GCA_030856725.1 Pseudomonadota bacterium | reverse complement strand
AGTTCATCACGCTGGCCGGTTTCCACGCGCTCAACTATTCGATGTTCAACCTCGCGCACGGTTACGCGCGCCGGCAGATGAGCGCCTTCGTCGAGCTGCAGGAAGCCGAATTCGCCGCCGCCGACCGGGGCTTCACCGCGGTCAAGCACCAGCGTGAAGTGGGCACCGGTTACTTCGACGCGATCACGCAGACGATCCAGGGCTCGCAGTCGTCGACGTTGGCGTTGAAGGGCTCGACCGAGGAAGAACAGTTCCACGAACGTGCCGCCGCGGCGTGATACTCCGCTCCGCGTAGGGTGGGCCCCGGCCCACCATTGCGAGAAGTGATCGACACGGAAGCGGTGGGCCAAGGCCCACCTACGAAAGCCGCTGGCCGGAATTTCCGCCGCCCCACGTACCCAGAAAGATGGACTTGGTCAGATGGTATCCTCGCGCGCTGACACGACGGGGGCTCGTGAACATGCGCGACAACAACCCGGACGCTGACAGCACAGGCGATGACGTCAGGAATGCCGACGCCCGGAGTGTGGGCGTGACGCGCGATCCCGATCACGAGCCCGAAGGCATCGTTGCCAAGACCCGCGCCGCGGACCTCGACGCATCCGCGCCACCCGCCATCCTCACCGACGACGAATATGCGCTGTTCGCAGAGGTGGGTCGCACGCGCAACGTCGCAGCCGGCGAACGCCTGTTCCGCCGCGGTGATCTCGGCGCCGCCATGTACGTGGTCGCGCAGGGCGCGATCGGCCTGGATTTCGGCGACGACCTCATCGCCAAGCGACTCGGCCCGCATGAATTCTTCGGTGAGCTGGCTCTGCTGATCGGCGACCACGCCCGCAGCGCCGACGCCACCGCCACCGCGCCCGGCATGCTGCTTGAACTGCGCCAGCAGGAATTCGACGCGCTGGCCGATCGCGACCCGCGCCTGCTCGCGCACTTCCTGCGGCGCGCCATCATGCGCGTGGTGCTGAACGAACAGAACCTGATCGGCCGCCTGCGCCGCCGCAACCTCGAACTGCAGACCGCATTCGACACGCTGCGCACCACCACGCATCAGCTCAACCAGACCGAAGCCTTGACCCGCACGGACGAACTCACCGGCCTGTGCAATCGTCGCGGCTTCCAGGTGCATCTCAAGCAGCGGCGACAGGACGATGCGCTCACCGGGCGGGGCCTGCTGCTGATCGACTGCGACCGCTTCAAGAGCATCAACGACGACCACGGCCATCTCGTCGGCGACCGCGTGCTGCAAGGCGTCGCCAACATCCTGCGCTCGGCCGCGGGCCCGGACGATGTCGCATGCCGGCTCGGCGGCGACGAGTTTTGTCTGGTCATCAAGGCCAGCCAGCAGACGGAACTGCTGCGGATGGCGGACTTCGTGATCTCCACCGCGCGTGCGCTGCACCGCATGCAGCCCTCGCCGCCGCAGATCGCCACGCTCAGCATCGGCGCGTGCCTGATGTCGCCTGAGATCGAATGGGATGACTGCTACGCACTCGCCGATGCCGCGCTGTACCGGGCCAAGCGGCTCGGCGGCAATCGCGTGGAATGGCAGGATGGCGTGACCTTCGCGGTGTGACGCGCGCAGACACGGATGCCATGAACGACAGCGCCACAAGCCGGGAATCCGGCGTACCGCAATTGCGCACGCTGCTGTTGACCGACCTGTGCGATTCGACGGCGCTGGTCGAGCGCCTGGGCGACGGCGCGGCTGCCGACCTGTTCCGCGAACACGACCGCCTGGTGCTGGAACTGCAACAGCGCTGGCGCGGACGCCTGATCGATCGTTCAGATGGTTTACTGCTGTTGTTCGAGCGTCCCATCGACGGCCTCGGTTTCGCGCTGGATTACGTACGCGGTCTGCGCACCATCGGCGAAAACCGCATGCTCACGCTGCAGGCGCGCTCGGGCCTGCACGTCGGCGAAGTGCTGACCTGGCGCAACAGCGACGAAGCCGTGCAGGTCGGCGCAAAACCGCTGGAAGTCGAAGGCCTGGCCAAGCCGATGGCCGGCCGCCTGATGCAACTGGCGCGCGCCGGACAGATCCTGATGTCATCCACCGCCGAGCCGCTGATGCATCGCTCGGCGCGCGAACTCGGTGAGCGCGGCGAGCACCTGCTATGGAAATCCTACGGCCGCTGGCGCTTCAAGGGCGTGCCCAACAGCCAGGAAATCTACGAGGTTGGTGAACCCGGCT
>JALYOU010000269.1 GCA_030856725.1 Pseudomonadota bacterium | reverse complement strand
GCCGAGATGACCACCCAGCTCGAAATCGCACACAGACTCGGCTTCACAATAACCGACGACGGCTTGACCGAACTGGTCGACCGCACGTTCGCGCGTCTTAACGCGCTCATCCGATCACTAGACACATCGCCGCGCAGCATCCGCGAAACGCCCGCGCATTACCAATCCCCAATGCCGAATCCCGAATCCCATGCTTGATAAAGTCGTCATCGCCAATCGCGGCGAAATCGCGCTGCGCATCCTCCGCGCCTGCCACGCGCTCGGCATCCGCACAGTCGCTGTGCATTCCACCGTCGATCGCAACCTCAAGCATGTCGCGATGGCCGACGAGTCGGTGTGCATCGGGCCGGCACCTTCGAGTGAGAGTTATCTCAACATGGCGTCGATCATCGCTGCTGCGGAAGTGACCGATGCCCAGGCGATTCATCCGGGCTATGGATTTCTTTCCGAAAACGCCGACTTCGCCGAACGCGTCGAGCAATCCGGTTTCGTCTTCATCGGCCCGAAGGCCGACACCATTCGCCTGATGGGCGACAAGGTCGAAGCCATCCGGGCGATGAAAGAGGCCGGCGTACCGTGCGTGCCCGGCAGCGGTGGCCCGCTCGGCGACGACAACGCCGCAAATACCAAGATCGCGCGCGAGATTGGTTATCCGGTCATCGTGAAAGCCGCCGGCGGCGGCGGCGGGCGCGGCATGCGCGTCGTGCATACCGAAGCGCATCTGGCCAACGCCATCGCGACGACAAAACAGGAAGCCAAGGCCGCGTTCAGCAATGACATGGTCTACATGGAAAAATTCCTGGAGAACCCGCGCCACGTGGAAATCCAGGTGCTGGCCGATGGACAAGGCGGCGCCATCCATCTGGGCGAACGCGACTGCTCGATGCAGCGCCGCCACCAGAAAGTGGTGGAGGAAGCGCCCGCGCCCGGCATCACCGAGCAGCAACGCGCCGACATCGGCAAGGTCTGCGTCGAAGCCTGCATCCGCATCGGCTATCGCGGCGCCGGCACGTTCGAGTTCCTGTACGAGGACGGCCACTTTTATTTCATCGAGATGAACACACGCATCCAGGTCGAGCACCCCGTCACCGAGCTCGTCACCGGCGTCGACCTCGTGCGCGAGCAGTTGATGATCGCCAGCGGACAGAAGCTGTCATTGAAGCAAAGCGATATCGTGCTCAACGGCCATGCCATCGAGTGCCGCATCAACGCCGAAGACCCTGATTCCTTCCTGCCCTCACCCGGCCTGATCAAGCATTTCCACGCCCCCGGCGGCCCCGGCGTGCGCGTGGATTCGCACATCTACGAAGGCTACAAGGTGCCGGCGAATTACGACTCGATGATCGGCAAACTTATCGTCCACGGCGCCACCCGCGAGCAAGCCATCGCCCGCATGCGCGTGGCACTGAGCGAGATGGTGGTGGACGGCATCAAGACCAATATCCCGCTGCAGATGGACATCATGCGCGACCTCGGCTTCCAGGCCGGCGGGCAGAACATCCACTACCTCGAAAAACGCCTGGCGCAGCGCAAGAACAAGACCATCGCGCTGGGCTGAGTCGCCGCTCACGCGCTTGCTTCCCCTGTAGCTCCTAGCGTGCCCGGATGCCTGTCACGGAAGATAACGGGCATCCGGGCAAGTCCGGACCTAGAAGGCTCATCAATACTGCGTGCCTTGTAGGTTAGAGCCTGCCCGGATGCTTCGGACGCAAAGAAGAACATCGGGCAAGCACGGACGTACAGGCTCGCGGCGCGGAGCGTGAATTGCAGAACCGGAGAAACCGTCCCATGCCCTACCTCGAACTCTCCCTGCGCTGCAGCGAGCTGCAGCAGCCGCGCTACGAGAACGCGCTGGAGGACGTCGGCGCGCTTTCGGTGACCCTGCTCGATGCCGATGCCGATACCAGCAACGAGCGCGCCATCCTGGAACCGGGCGTCGGCGAAACCCCGCTGTGGAATGCGATGGTGTTGACCGCGCTGTTCCCGGCCGCAGCCGACGCGCTCGCGTTGCTCGCGGCTCTGGAGTCGTTCGACCCGGAACTGGACTGGTCGCAGGCGAGCTTCCGCAGCGTGGAGGACCAGGACTGGGAGCGCGCGTGGATGGACCAGTACGTGCCGCTGCGTTTCGCGCAACGCACCTTCATCGTTCCCTGGAACCAGGCGCTCCCCGAGGACGCCGACCGGCCCGACGCGGCGGTCGTGCGCCTGGACCCGGGCCTGGCGTTCGGATCGGGCACCCACCCGACCACGGCGCTGTGCCTGCGCTGGCTCGATGGTCTTGCGTGCAACGCTAGCCTGACCGGCGCGCGCGTGCTCGACTTCGGCTGCGGCTCCGGCATCC
>JALYOU010000205.1 GCA_030856725.1 Pseudomonadota bacterium | reverse complement strand
AATTCCTCGACGAGCATTTCCACAAGGAAGACGAGGTGCGTTTCTTTGTTGCGGGATCCGGCCTTTTTACGCTGCATGTCGATGGGCGCGTGTACGAGATCAAGTGCGAACAGGGCGACCTGATCGCGGTGCCGGACAGCACGAAACACTGGTTCGACATGGGACCGGAGCCGAACTTCGTCGCGATCCGGTTTTTCACCGAACCGGATGGCTGGGTCGGGCATTTCACCGGCACGGATATCGCGCAGAAGTTTCCGCGGTATGAGCCGGAATAGTCAGTTGAAGAGCGGTCTTGGTACCGTCATCCCCGCGCAGGCGGGGACCCAGCGACTTCTGTTCACATCGCGATTCCGCTGAATTTATTTTGATCTTGATAGTCGAAACGGAAGGCACTGCCCCCCCACCTGCGCGGAGAGACACGTGGAAAGATTCAGCGATGATCTGGTAAAGAAATGAAACCTCTCATCCTCACCGACATCGAAGGCACCACCAGCAGCATCTCCTTCGTCAAGGACGTGCTATTCCCGTATGCGCGCGCCGCATTGCCTGCTTTCGTGCGCGAACACGGCGACGAGCCCGGAGTGCGCCGCTGGCTGGACATGGTCGCCACCGAACAGGGCGGCATCTGCAGCGACGACGTCATCGTCGAAACCCTGCAGGGCTGGATCGACGAAGACCGCAAGCACACCGCACTCAAAGCACTTCAGGGCATGATCTGGGCCGATGGTTATCACGATGCGGACTTCACCGCGCACATCTACCCCGATGCGGCGGAGATGCTGCAACGCTGGCACGACGCCGGCCACACGCTGGCCGTTTATTCCTCCGGCTCCGTCGCCGCACAGAAACTTTTCTTCAGCCACACCGACGCAGGCGACCTCACACCGCTCGTCAGTGCCTTCTTTGATACCGAATTCGGTCACAAGCGTGATGCAGATAGCTACCGCGCGATTGCAGCAAACCTGAGCCACGCGCCCGATGAAATCGTGTTCCTGTCAGACGTGGTCGAGGAACTCGATGCCGCCCGCGATGCCGGCATGCGCACCGTGCTGATCGACCGCGTTGAGGATTATCCGCAGCCGCGGACAGGCAACGCGGAGCAAGGACATGCGCGGGTGGAGTCATTCACGGATATCGATCCGGTATCGGCATAGTTTTGGGCGTCAGGAGGAAGTATCAAAACGCCGTCCCTCCCGGCGCGTGTCTTGAGCCGTGGGAGTGCCTTCACCCGCAGCAGGCTCTTGTTTTATAGCCCGTCATCCAAGAGCTCGCGGCTGAAGCCGCTCCTACGAAGACCTGCTCCCACGGAAGGGGGCTCTTCAATCGTCTCGTTTGCTTTTTACCCTTGTTGCCGCTGAGGCTCTGGCGCCATGACGTTGCGTCAGGACGGCGCTGACATCGCTCAGGCCCACTCCGCGCGCGCGCAGGAGGACGAGCAGGTGGTAGAGCAGATCGGCGGATTCTCCGAGCAATGAAGCGTCATCCTGCACGACAGCAGCGAGTGCGGTTTCCACACCTTCCTCGCCAACTTTCTGCGCAATCCGACGCACGCCAGATGCGAACAGCGCCGTGGTGTAGCTGCCCTCCGGGCGTTCGCGTTCTCGCGTCGCGATCAGTGCGTCGAGATCTGACAACGAGCTCGCTGGCGCATCGCTAAAGCAACTTGTCGTTCCGAGGTGACAGGTCGGCCCATTCGGGCGGGCCTGCACAAGCAATGTGTCGTTGTCGCAATCAGCCTGCATCGAAACCAGATCGAGCGAATTGCCCGAGGTTTCCCCCTTGCTCCACAGGCATCGCCGGCTGCGGCTGAAAAATGTCACGCGTCGAGTGTCGAGCGTGGTGCGCAGGGCGTCGCGGTTCATGTAGCCGAGCATCAGCACGCGCTGCGTGGCGGCGTCCTGCACGATGGCCGGCAGCAGGCCGCCCTGCTTGTCCCAGTCGAGCGCGGCGATCGCATCAGGCTGCATGCCGCATCTCCACCCCATGTCCCGACAAGGCACGCTTCAAATCAGGAATCGCGATGTCGCCGGAATGGAACACGCTCGCCGCAAGCGCGCCGTCCACGTCCGCATCGCGGAACACATTCGCGAAATGAGCGACGGTGCCGGCGCCACCCGATGCGATCAGCGGCACCTGGCACACAGCGCGCACAGCGCGCAGCTGTTCGATGTCGTAACCGCGGCGTACACCATCGCTGCCCATGCAGTTGAGGACGATTTCCCCTGCCCCATGTATCTGTGCTTCGGCCACCCAGTCCAGCGTGCGTTTTCCGGGCGCCCGCATCGCGCCGGGATCGCCGGTGTGGCTGCGCACGCGCCATTCGCCATCCGTGTCACGCAACGAATCGATGCCGACGACAACGCACTGGCTGCCGAACGCATCCGCAAGTTCGGCGATGAGCCCCGGTCGTTCCAAGGCCGGTGTATTGATTGAAATCTTGTCCACGCCCGCATGCAGGATCGCGCGCGCATCGGCGACGCTGCGGATGCCCCCAGCCACGCAGAACGGAATGTCCAGCACACGTGCGATTTTTTCGATCCAGCTGCGGTCAGCACCGCGGCCTTGCGGGCTGGCGGTGATGTCGTAAAACACCAGTTCGTCCGCGCCATCGTCGCGATAACGCTGCGCAAGTTCCTCGATGCCGCCCACGTCGATGTGGTCGCGGAAGCGCACGCCTTTCACCACGCGGCCATCGCGCACGTCCAGGCACGGAATAATGCGCTTGCTCAGCACGCGAGCGCTTCGGTGAGTTCCAGGCGGCCTTCGAGCAGCGCTTTCCCCAGCACGATGCCATCGCAACCCGCGGCACGGACTGCGCGCAGATCGGCCAAGTTGCGCGCACCACCTGAAGCCTGCAGCTCCATGTGCGGTGCCCACTGCGACAGCAGCGCATAAAGCTCCATGTTGGGACCGGTCAGCATGCCGTCACGCGTGATATCGGTGCACAGCAGGTGGCGCAGACCGACGCGGCTGTAGAAGCGCACCAGTTCGCTGAGTGAGTATTTCCCGTCCTGCGTCCAGCCGTGGATGGTGGTCCACCAACGGCCGTCGCCTTTGCGTCGTGCGTCGAGCGCGATGGTCAGGCGGGCGCTGCCATAGCGCTCGAGCCACGCCGCTACAGATCTGCGTTCGGTGACGGCCAGCGAACCGACCACCACGCGGTCGGCACCTGCCGCGAACAGCGCGTCGATATCCGCCTGGCCGCGCACGCCGCCGCCAGTTTGCACGCACAGGCCAGTCTCTTGTTTGATGCGTTCGAGCAGCGGCATCAGCGTGTAACCGCCGGCGCGCGCCGCATCGAGATCAACGAGATGCAGCCACGTGGCCCCAGCGTCCGCATAGCGTCGCGCCAGTGCGAGCGGATCGTCGCTGTAGGTGGTTTCGCGGCTGTAATCGCCCTGCAGCAGCCGCACCACGCGTCCGTCGCGGACGTCGATGGCGGGATACACGACGAATCTATTAGCAATGCGGGGGCTGTTCATGCCGGAGTCCATTCGAGGAAGTTGCGGAGAAAGCGTGCGCCGGTAGCGGCCGAACGCTCGGGGTGGAACTGCACACCAGCAATATTGCCTTGCTGGACGACGGCGGCGAACGCCGCTCCATGATGGCTCTGGGTGATGCAGGGGTCGCTGCAGGGCGCGGCATAACCATGTACGAAATAGGCATGAGCACCATCGCCAATGCCGTCGAGCAACGGCGAGTGTACGCGGTGCGCCAGCCGGTTCCAGCCCATGTGCGGCACGCGAAGGCCCGCGTCGCCCGCGAGCTTGCCGACCTTGCCCGGCAGCAAGCCCAAGCATTCGGTCGGGCCTTCGTCCGATGACTCGAACAGGATCTGCATGCCGACGCAGATACCGAGCAGCGGTTGCCGCAAATCGCGGATGGTGTCCACAAGCCCCAACTCCTGCAGCCTGGCCATCGCCGCGCCCGCGGCACCAACGCCAGGCAGGATCACGCGCCCGGCGTTGCGGATGAGATCGGCGTCCCCGGTCAAGGGCGCATCCACGCCCAGGCGCTGCAAGGCATGGCGCACCGAGCCGATGTTGGCGCCGCCAGCATCGACCAGTACGACGGCATTGGCCGCCGCTCCGCTCACAGCGTGCCCTTGGTGCTGGGCAGCGCATTGCCTTCGCGCGTGATCGCCAGGCGCAACGCCCGCGCGACGACCTTGAAGCAGGCTTCGACCATGTGGTGCGCATTGTCGCCACGCACGTCGAGGTGCAGGTTGATTCCAGCCGTCTCACACAGCGAATGGAAAAAGTGCGGCACCAGTTCAGTGGGCAGTTCGCCGACGTGCTCACGCGGAAACACACCAGAAAACACGAAATACGGGCGGCCCGACAAATCAAGCGCAGCGGTTGCAAGCGACTCGTCCATCGGTACCGTGAATCCGTAACGCGCGATGCCGCGTTTGTCGCCGATCGCCTGTTTCAAGGCCATGCCAAGCGCCAGCGCGCAGTCCTCGACCGTATGGTGCTCGTCGATGCGCAGGTCGCCGTCGCAACGCAGCGACAGCGCGAAGCCACCGTGCTTGCCGAGCTGCTCGAGCATGTGGTCGAAATAGCCCAGTCCGGTGGCGATGTCGGGATCGCTGGCCCTGTCGAGATCGACTTCGACGCGTATCCGGGTTTCCTTCGTGTTGCGCTCGACCACGGCGCGACGCGGCGCATCGGCAAGCGCGTGTGCGATACCGTCCCAGTTGCACGTGGCATCCAGCTTGAAGCCACGCACGCCAAGATTGCGTGCGAATTCGAGATCGGTGTCGCGATCACCGACCATCGCCGATTGCGCGCGGCTCCAACTGTCGTCAGCCAGCCAGTGGCGCACCAGTCCGGTGGCGGGCTTGCGATTGGACGACGGTGCATGTTCGAAGCTGTCGTCGATCAGGATCTCGTCGAACATGAGCCCTTGCGAGCCGAAGATGTGCAGCATCGAAGAATGTGGGCCGTCGAAATCGGCCTGCGGGAAGCTTGCGGTCCCAAGACCGTCCTGGTTGGTGACGATGACGAAACGGTAGCCGGCGTCGCGCAAGCGGATCAGCGCCGGAATGACGCCCGCGACCAGGCGTAGTTTGTCGTGGGCGTCGATCTGGAAATCGGCAGGTTCCTCGATCAGGGTGCCATCGCGGTCGATGAACAGGACCTTCTTCATGCCGCCACACGCTCGGCCGACAACGCCGCCAGCACTGCATCGTTTTCGTCGCGGCTGCCGATGGTGACGCGCAAGGCATCGCCCAGCTGCGGCTGGTTGCGCATGTCGCGCACGACGATGCCGAGGTCCAGTAAATCCTGCAGCGCAGCTTCAGCATCGATGAATCGCACCAGCAGGAAATTGCCTTGCGAGGGATAGACCTGCCGCACCGCTGGCGACGTCTGCAGCGCGCGATACAACCGCTCGCGCTCGGCGACGGTGTCCGCGACATGTGCGCGCGTGCGTGTCAGCACGTCCGGTTCCAGCGCCTGCAACGCCAGCCGCACGCACGGTGCGGGTAACGGATACGGCGCCTGGCAGTTGCGCAGCACCGTGATCAGGCGCGCATCGGCAATCAATGTGCCAATGCGCGCGCCAGCCAGCGCGTGCGCCTTGGACAGGGTGCGCAGCACGGCGACATTGGGAAAGGCTTCGATCAGCGAAACCGCGGACGGCTGCGCGCTGAATTCGCCATACGCTTCATCGACTATCACCATCGCATGGCCTTGCAGGCGTAGCG
>JALYOU010000187.1 GCA_030856725.1 Pseudomonadota bacterium | reverse complement strand
CGATAGCCCGAAGTGGATCAGCATCGCCACCATCATGATGCCGGCATCAAACGTCGCTGGCGGCGGCAAGACGCCCTCGCCCATGCCAATGGCGGCGATCATGCGAGGTGGGCCCCAAGGGCTCTGGCCCATGAAAACAGCCACCATGATCATTTCCAGCATCATGAAGACGGCGCCAGCGACAAAGGCAGCCCAGAGTGCAGCCCTTGTATTGATCCGGGGAGCAACAGCAGTCGTGGGTTCATGCATCATGTGCCATCTCCTTCAGTAAGAGACGGCAGGCTATCTCACAGCAGGGGAGCGTCAAGTGAGCGCGCCTAACAATTCATTCAAGCCGAAGCCGCTTCGCGGCTCGGCTTAATTCCGGCATTGGGCGTCACTAAACTAAACTGGAGGCCGCATGAAGCTTGGTCGTCTTGTTCCAATGCAGCCGGTCAAGAGCATGCCGGCCAGTGTGGCGTTCTACGAGAAGCTTGGTTTTGTCGTTGAGAGCCGAAACGACGAATGGGGTTGGGCCATGCTGCGCTGCGGGGACTGCCAGCTCATGCTCGACCAGTCCATCAATCTCCACCCAGGCATTCCCAGAATCTCGGTTCTCTACCTCTATCCTGAGAACTTGGTGGACTTTCATCGCCGTGCGCGAGAGCAAGGGCTGTCTATCCCTGAGCTAGACGCCACTTTCTACGGCATGACCGAGTTCCGCATGGAGGATCCAGACGGCAATCGCTTGTGGATCGGCCAAGATAACGGCGTGCCGGGTGACGCCTGACAATTCATTCAAGCCGAAGCCGCTTCGCGGCTCGGCTTAATTCAAGCGTTAGACCTTTGACGAGCAGTTGCGCGCCTCGAAGTGATACTGGAGTGTCACTCCAGCGCAGGTTGTCTGCTCCAGCAATGTCATGCGACAGGTACGTCGAACCATTCACGGATCAATGCAGGCAGCCTCGCGGCATCGCGCTTGCACAACCAGCCATCGATGCCGGGTACGCCTGGGTGATCGCATTGATCGGTGCCGCTGAGGATGATGAAACGTGCCGTAGGGACCTGCTCGCGCACCAGTTGCAGTGCGCGCGTGCCCGAGAAGCCGGGAAGGCCCAGGTCGGAGAGGATGAGTTGAGGCTTGAACGTGGCCAGGGCTTCCAGCAGTGAAGCTTCGTTCTCCACGCGTCGGCACTCGACTGGAAGTCCCGCATCGATCAGTTCGATGCTCGTCAACTCCGCATCCTCGACGGAGTCTTCGATCTGCAGGATGCGCAATGCGACCGGCGTGGACAAGAAAAAGATTCCGGGCGTCTCAGACGGTGTCGGGGGTTTCGTTGAACACCGCCCAGAACTTGCCGAGTGCCTTCACCGCGGCGAAGAATTGATCGACATCGACGGGTTTGACCACATAGGCATTGACACCGAGGTCCCAGCTGCGAGCCAGATCACTTTCCTCGCGGGACGACGTGAGCATCACCACTGGAATGCGGCGCAGGCTTTCCACCTCGCGCATCTTCTGCAGCACTTCCAGGCCATCCATGCGGGGCATCTTGATGTCGAGCAGCAGCAAGCCGGGATTGCCTTCGGCGCGGTCCGAAAACTTGCCGCGGCACAGCAGGTAGTCCATGGCCTCCACGCCGTCCTCGACATGGATGATCGGGTTGAGGAGGTTGGCGTCGCGCAGGGCATCGACCGCCATTTCCGCATCGGCGGGACTGTCTTCAGCGAGCAGGATGGTGCGGATGGTGTTCATGCGTGGGTCTCGCGGTTGGCAGTGGGAGAACTGAGCGTGGCGGGAAGTGTGAAGTGAAAGGTAGCGCCCTCGTCAAGCGACGCCTCCGCGCGGATGCTGCCGCCGTGGCGCATCAATGCACGGCGCACGCTCGCCAGGCCAATGCCGGTGCCGGGGTAGTCGCTGGCCTTGTGCAGGCGCTGGAACACACCGAACAGTTTTCCGGCGTAGGCCATGTCGAAACCCGCGCCGTTGTCTTGCACGGTGAAGTGATGGCTGCCGTCGTCATCGAACGCGTGCGTGATGCCTATGATCGCCGGGTCGCTCCGGGCGCTGTACTTGACTGCATTGCCAAGCAGGTTCTGCCAGACCTGCCGCAGCATGTTTTCGTCGGCCACCAGGATTGGCAATGTGCCGATGCGCCATTCGATGCGCCGGTCGGGCGTGTCGGAATCCGTATTGGCGTCGAGCATCGCCTGCGTCTCGGCGACCAGAGATTGCATGTCGACCGCGCGCAGCCGCAAGGCGCTGCGGCCGAGTTGCGAATAGACCAGCAGGTCGTCGATCAGGGTCGACATGCGCTTGGCTGATTCGCCGATGACACCGAGGTAGTGGCGGCTTTTTTCATCGGCGGTGTCGCCCAGCTGCTTGCCGAGCTTGTCGGCGAATCCGGCGATATGCCGCAGGGGTGCGCGCAGGTCGTGCGAAACCGAGTAGCTGAACGCCTCCAACTCCCGGTTCACGTCCGAGACCTGCTCAACCTTGCCTTCCAACTGACGATTGAGTTCGTTGATGCGTGCTTCGGCCGCCTTGCGGGTGGTGATGTCGGTCATCGTCATCAGTACGGCGCGGTCTTCCTGATCGGTTAGCGGCATCTGGCGCGCGTTCACCAGCATCACACGCTCGTTACCATCGGCTGTACGCTGCGGCTGTTCGTGATCCCAGATTTCGCGGTTGCGCGTCACCACATCATTGAGACGTTGCAGCGTGTCACTGTCGCGCCAGACGCCGTTGCCGACCTCGGCCAGCGGGACGCCAACGGCATCGTCATCCTCGATGCCGTGCAGTTCGGAAAAGGCGGTGTTGTGCATCATCACCCGTTGCTGCGCATCCAGCAGCACGATCGGCTCACGCACCGTCTGCAGCACCGTCTGCGCGCGCGCGTTCGCGCCCTGCGATTCGCGTTCGGCCTCGAGGCGACGGCCGATCTGGCGTTGGGAGAAATAGGTCACCAGGCCCAGCAGCAACAGCTGGGCGAACATCGCGCCCGACGTCAGCCCCAGCGTCTGGTTGCGCAAGCGCTCCGCCTCCGCCTTGCGGCGCGCGAGTAGCCGCTGTTCTTCGGCGACGATGGCGGCAGCGGTGTTGCGGATGGGGTACTGGGTTACCATCGATGCGATCAAGCGCGGCCGGATAACGGGATCAACGCCTTCAGCGATCTGTTGGACGAGCCCGAGACGTTGGTCGACCGTGGCCTTGAGCACGCCAATCC
>JALYOU010000292.1 GCA_030856725.1 Pseudomonadota bacterium | reverse complement strand
AAAGAAAGATTTCGGTGATGCGCAGGCGTGGCTGCATTGCGGTGGCGCCAGTCTCCGATTCCTCGAAGGATGCGGCGGCCGCATCGGGAGTGACGGCGTTCATGGCGCTAGTTTATCGGTTGCCCTTCATAGGAGCGCTTCAGCCCCGAGCTTTTTGACAAAGAGTTGAAGAGCGCGCGGCTGAAGCGCTACTGCGCCCAAAACAAGTCCCCTTGGGGGACGAAACCTGCCTTTTCTGGAAACCTCAGCGCACGCGTGCGAGTTGAATCGCGCGCAGTCTGTCTTCAGCCGTGCGCGCGGCGTCGCTGCCGGGATACTGCTGCACCACCGCGCTGAGCGTGCGTTCGGCAGCATCGAGGTCTTTCTGCCCGTATTGGGCCAGACCCACTTTCAACATCGCACCCGGCGCCTTGTCATGGGTGGGATAACGGCCGAGCAGGCTCTGGAACTGTTCCCGCGCCAGCGGGTAATTGCCGGTCACGTAATAGCTTTCGCCTAGCCAGTACAAGGCATTGGGCGCGTAGGACCCGGTGGGATAGGCCTGGAGAAAAGCTTGGAATTCGCGTGAGGCATCCGCGTAACGGCCGGCCTTGAGCGTGTCGAAAGCGGCGTTGTACGCGCCACGTTCGGCGGCGCCTTTGGCGAGTGAACTGGCGTCGCCGTACACCGTTGGCGCGCTGCTCTCGGCGGGCGCTTCCAGGATGGCGGATGTTGCAGGCGCCGACGCCGCCGGTCTTGCGGCCGGAGCACTTGTGGTCGGAGCAGCAGGCACGCGCGCAGCGGCCGGAGTGCTGCCTTCCAACCGGCTCAGGCGACCGTCCAGATCGAGATACTGGCTGCGGTTGCTGTCCTTGAACTGCGTGTTCTGTTGCTGCAGCTCCTCGATCTGCGAACGCAGGGCCTGTACTTCATTCTTGAGCTGCGTGACCTGATTCAGCAGATCGACATTGCCCTGATTGCTGGACGCCTGCTGCTCGAGCGAGGCGACGCGATCGGCGAGGCTCTGGCGTTGCGCGGAGGCGGGTGCCGCGGCAATGAGAGCCGCCGCGATCACGAATGGAAGAAATTTGCGTTGCATTGTGCGTACTCGTTTATTTTCAGGTCGGCATCCCCGCGGTTTTCAACAGCGAAGCTGGTCAAGCGGGAATCCATGGACTTATATGACGTCCTTGGATTCCCGCATACGCGCGAATGACGAGCAAAAATCGATCCAGTCTCGTATGTACGTGGCGTGCTTACTTCGCGGTGTAAACGATTTCGACGCGTCGATTCCGCGCCCAGCATTCCTCGGCCGAATCGGTGCAGGTCGGGCGTTCTTCGCCGTAGCTGACCACCGTGACCTGGCTGCCGGATCCGCCATTGGCCTGCAACGCGGAAGACACCGCATTGCCGCGGCGCTCAGCCAGGCCCAGGTTGTATTCGCGGCTGCCGCGTTCGTCAGCGCTGCCTTCCAGCGTCATGCGCGAGGACGGGCGATCACGCAGGTACTTCGCGTGGCAGCTCATCGCGGCCTGGAACTCGGGACGCACGGCGTCCTGGTCGAGATCGAAGTACACCACGCGCGTGCGCAGGCAGGCATCGGTGTCGAGGTCGCCGGGGCCATACGCGCCGGGGGCGGTCGGACCGGTATCGGGCATCGGCATCGTGGTGCCCGTGCTGCCCGGAGTGCTGCTGGGCGGGACTTCCTTTACCTTCTTTGAGCAGGCAACGGCGGCGGTACACAGCACAGCGGCAAGCAGGACTTTGCCGATCATCTGGGGCTTGGTGGTCATCGTCGATCCTCGTCTGTCGGGGGAAATATGGAAATCGTTGGTGCGTCAGAGTGCTTGGATAAGCGGGTTTCAATCAGTGCGCTCAACAATCTTAACGCTGCTGGCGATACGGCCCCCAGGCGGGTTCGCGCACGTCGCCATCGGCGAGCACTAGACGCTGGCGTACGCGGGCATCGGCGGAGACGGCATACAGCACGCCGCGGCGACCTTCGCGCGCGGCGTACAGGATCATGCTGGCGTTCGGCGCGAAGCTCGGGGATTCATCGAGCGACCCGGGTGAGAGTGTTGTCCAGCGCGGCGATCCCAAGCTGCGATCCAGCATCGCGATGCGGTAAGTGTTGCCGCCGCCCTGCGCCACCGCGATCTTCTTGCCGTCGTAGGACACGCTGGCATCGGCGTTGTAGTTGCCCTGGAAGCTGACGCGGGTCGCGCCGCCGCCGCCAGCCGACACCTGATAGACCTGCGGCTGACCGCCGCGATCGGAGCTGAAATAGATGCTGCCGCCATCCGGACTCCACACGGCCGCCGTGTCGATTCCGAAGTGGTTGGTGAGCTGTGTCAGCGCCTTGCTGCCGAGGTCCATGACGTAGATCTCGGGATTGCCGCTGCGCGACAGGGTCAGCGCCAGCCTGCGGCCATCGGGCGAAAACGCCGGCCCGCTGTTGATGCCGCGGAAGCTGGACACCAGTTCGCGCGCGCCGGTGGTCACGTCCTGGATGTAGATCGACGAATTGCCGCGCTCGAAGCTGACGTAGGCCAGCTTGCGCCCGTCTGGACTCCACGCCGGCGACAGCAGCGGTTCGGGCGAACGCGCGACGACCTGCGGATTGAAGCCGTCCGCATCGGCCACCATCAGCGCGTACTGCGTGGCGCGGCCACTGCCCGCGGCGGTGATGTAGG
>JALYOU010000156.1 GCA_030856725.1 Pseudomonadota bacterium | reverse complement strand
AGGCAGGAGCCTGCTAGAGCGGGGGCCGGTCTATGCGCTGGCCGGCAACTTTGACTTGATTGCCCGGTGCGGCGGTGGACTCGATTTCCTGCAGCGTCTCTCGATGTCAATATCGCGCCACGCGCGGCGCGCAAAATCGATCGCACGGACACCCATGGATTTGACCGTGGGCACCTCCCGGAACAAGGGGTGCGCGGTCGTACGTTCGATTACCAGCGGACCGTCGGACACCAGTGCGTAGTGGCAGAAGGTGCGGCCTCCAGCTGCCGCTCAGAGGCCAGCGGTTCGCCGAAACCACAATGGCTCTTGTAGAAATCGCGGTGGCTCTCGACCAGCGACAGGAATGTCACCGGCGCGCCGGTGAGACGCGCTGCCAGGCGGGTCAGCCGGTCGAAGACTTCTTCGGGTGGCGTGTCCAGCAACGCCGTGTCCGCAACCGCGCGCAGGCGTCGCGGGTCGGACCTCACGGGATCGGGTTGCTCTGTGCGCAGGAGAATCCGATCCACTTGTGACCCGGCCAACGTCACTTACTTGCCTTTTTTCTCTTTCTTGGCCGCGCGCTTTTCTTTCAGCGATTTTTCCGGTTTCTTCTTTTCGGTCTTCTTCTGGTCCATGCCCTTGCTCATGACGAACTCCGCTGTTAGTTGAGTCCGGAATGATGCCCCATCGGCGTGCCGCCGACAAAACAACGGCCGGAGGGCGAACCCTCCGGCCGTATGTACCCCCTCACCAGGACAGCTAGTCGGGGTTAACAGTTCTTAAGGCTGTGTGTTGACGATGGCGCGGGTCAAGGTGCTGGTAAGCGTGTAATTGGCCACCACCGTGGCGAAGCCCTTGACCCGATAGGTGTACGTGCCGGGTTGGGTCACGGCGAACTCCAGCACTTCCGGGTTGGCCAAGCTGGCGCCCGAAGCAACCTCGTTGCCGGCCGGATCGACCAGGCTGAAGTCGATGTCAACGCCGCCATCCCAGCCGAGATTGGCTTTGATGGTGGTGACGTCCGCGCCCACCGCGAAGGTGAACTCGTCGATTTCAAGGTTTTCCACGGACGGCCCCATCGTGCCGGTGAAGGTCTGGGTCTCGTCGACCAGCGTGGTCGTGACCGGGAACAGCTTGCCGTCGATCAGTGCGGCGTCAAAATAGACTTCGCCGTACATGCCGCGGATCTCGACCTTGTGCAGGCCACCCGGAAGATCGGCGATGGCGAACCGACCGGCGAAGTCAGGTGTCGGGCTGAAAAAGCTCAGGTGTCCGCGGTGGATGCCATCGATATAGACATCGGCGAGCCCGCCCTTGGCGCTGCGAGGATAGAGAATCTGCGTTGCCGTGCCCTGGAAGGCCATGTTAATGCGAGGCACTGACTTCTTGCTGACGGTGGCTTTGCGGTAGCGCCCGTCGCTGGCCGCTGCCGCCGTGACCGTCTGCCAGCTGCCGCTGTATACGATCAGGGTGGAATTGTCCTCAACCTGGTTCCACTTGCCTTGGTTCGACCAGGCTGTGGCGCCGCCGAGGAAAGCTTGGCGGTTGCCGGTGGTGCGCGAGGCAAGATCGACTGCAGCGAGCACGTTGATGTAACCGCCGCCGACCTCGTGGTAGAGCTTCCCGGGCATCGGTGTCGCGGTCTGCATCAGGATGGTTTCGATCTGGTCGGGGGACAGCTCGGGATTGGCTTCGAGCAACAGGGTCGCGGTGCCAGCAACAAAAGGTGTCGCCATGCTAGTACCGCTGATGCAGTGATAACGGGCGGTGTAGGTGGGGTAGGTCGCATTGACCACCGGGCCCAGCGCGCCAATTGCGGTGCCGATTGCGCGGGTCGAGCAGATGTTGGAACCCGGCGCGACCACGTCAATGTGCTTGTACAAATCACCAGCGACGCCGCGGCTTGAGAAATCTGACAGGGCGCCGGCCTTGGTGCCGGAGCCGACATTGATCACCCAGGGCACCACCGCGTACGGGTTTAGCGTGTCGTCACCGGGGCCATCGTTACCCGCGGCGAAAGCCACCACGATGCCGCGCTTGTAGGATTCGTAACTTGCCTTGTTGATCGGATTGTTGGGGTCATACGGACCGCTGGCGCTGCCCCAGGAGTTGGTGATCACGTCGATCGAATAACGCTGCTGGTTGGCCAGCGCGTAGTCGAAAGCTTCCAGCGCGAACAGGATGTTGATGCCTTCGCCAACGCCGAGCCCGAGCAGGCTCGCCTGCGGCGCGATGCCGGCGTAATAATTGGGTCGGCGCGCATCGCCCGCGGACGCTGCGCCAGTGCCTGCCACGGTGCCGGCGACATGCGTACCGTGGCCGCTCGAGGTGTCGGTGTTGGGAACGTTTTCGACGTTGGCGCCGACGCCTGCCAGTCCCAGGTCGGCCACGATCTTGACGTTCTGAACGGTTTTACTGCCGAACTGCACGTCAGGATGGTTGCCGTCGATGCCGGAGTCGATTACAGCGACGGTGAAACCGTTGCCCTTGAGCGCGATCTGGTCATGCACCTTGTGCCCGCCGGTGATTTGGCCTGCTTCGTAATTGAAATATTTCAGCGGCGCGTTGAAGTAAATGCTTTCCACGCTGTCCCATCCGGCGACCGTCTTGATCTGCGCGCTGGTGAGGATCGCGCCTGCCATCGGGAGCTCCTTCAATGAGCGCATGCTGGCGGTCAACGCCGCGAGCCGCGACATCTGGCTGCGGTCATTGAAGGTGACAATGACTTCGTGGGTGCCGGCCGTCGCCATGCGCTGTTGCAGGTCAAGCGATACCTGACCCGCTTGTGCGGAGAAGGACAATGCGAGTCCGGAGGCTACCGCCAAGGCAAGGGAGGTGCGAACGGTGGCGCGGTTGCGGGACGAGATGTTCATGACGGTGGCCTGCTTGGGGAAGTGACAGCCTGACTATCGGCCTCGCTGCCAGTCTCGGCATCGGGTAAAGCCCCATGGGACGCGGGGGAAAACACCCAGTGCGCCTTTGCATTCAACGCCGACTCAGGTTCAGCTGCATTTTTGAGCCGAACTCGCTTCCCTGCGCTCGGTCAAGTTCAAACAGCTCCAACAGAAGGCAGCGAGGTGGCTTGAAACGACTGCGACTGACGGGTCGACTTCCGTGGTTCTCACACCGAAGTAACTTCGCATTAAAACAGCGGCGTAGGCTCGAGGAATCTGATGGCTCTGGCTGCCGATGCCCGCCGCGTAGAATGCAGCGATGCCCCTGATCACTTTGCACAACGTCGACTACAGCGTCGGCGGCCCCTTGCTGCTGGAAAAAGTAGCCCTCGCCATCGAACCGGGCGAGCGCATCGCGTTGATCGGACGCAACGGCGCCGGCAAATCCACGCTGATGCGGCTGCTGGCCGGTGAACTCAAACCCGACGATGGCGAGATACGAGTCGACGGCGGGCGCGAAGGCGGCCGTCGCATCGCGCGGCTGGAACAGGAAGTGCCCGCGGGTGCCGACGGCAGCGTGTTCGACGTGGTCGCCGAAGGCCTGGGTGAACTCGGCGCGCTGCTGGCCCAGTACCACCACCTCATCCACGCTGACGACATCGACATCGACGCCTTGTCGGTCGTCCAGACAAAAATCGAATCGGCGCACGGATGGTCGCTGGACCAGCGCGTCACCGAGACGCTGGACAAGCTCAGCCTCGACGGCGACGCCGATTTCGCCCGACTGTCCGGCGGTATGAAGCGCCGCGTACTGCTGGCGCGCGCGCTGGTATCGGCCCCGGACCTCTTGTTGCTGGACGAGCCCACCAACCATCTCGACATCGAAGCCATCGACTGGCTCGAAGGCTTCCTGAAGTCATGGAGCGGGGCGCTCGTCTTCGTCACGCATGACCGGCGGTTCCTGCGCGCGTTGGCGACACGCATCGTCGAGATTGATCGCGGTCAAGTCACAAGCTGGCCCGGTGACTGGGCCAATTACCAGCGCCGTCGCGAAGAGCGGCTCAATGCCGAGGCGCAGGAAAACGCGCGCTTCGACAAATTGCTGGCGCAGGAAGAAGTCTGGATCCGGCAGGGCATCAAAGCGCGTCGTACGCGTGACGAAGGTCGGGTACGGCGACTGGAGGCGATGCGCAACGACCGCGTGGCCCGCCGCGAACTGACCGGTAACGTGCGCATGGACACGGCACAGGCCGAATCGTCTGGCAAGAAAGTCATCGAGACCCGCGGGTTGTCGTTCGGTTTCGGTGAGTCGATGCTGGTCAGGGATTTCTCGACCACCATCCTGCGCGGCGACCGCATCGGCCTGATCGGACCGAATGGCAGCGGCAAGACCACGCTGCTCAAGTTGTTGCTGGGACAACTGCAACCGACGGCCGGCGAAGTGCGCATCGGCACGCAACTGCAGGTCGCCTATTTCGACCAGTACCGCGCCACCCTGCGCGAGGACTGGAACGCGATCGAGAACGTCGCCGAAGGCCAGGAATTCGTCGAGGTCGGCGGCAAGCGCAAGCACGTGATCGGTTACCTGCAGGATTTCCTGTTCACGCCGGAACGCGCGCGCGCGCCGATCACGCGCCTGTCCGGCGGCGAACGCAACCGCCTGCTGCTGGCAAAACTGTTCGCGCAGCCTTCGAACCTGCTGGTGATGGACGAACCGACCAACGATCTGGATGTGGAGACGCTGGAACTGCTGGAAGAACTGCTTGGCGAGTATCCCGGCACGTTGCTGCTGGTCAGCCATGACCGCGATTTCCTCGACAACGTGGTGACATCGACGCTGGTCATGCAGGATGGAAGCGGGTCAGGCAACGGACGCGTGGGCGATTACGTCGGCGGCTACACCGACTGGCTGCGGCAACGGCCGGATGCGGCGCGCGAAGCCACGTCTCAACCTGCGCTGGTGAAGATGGCCCCGACTCAACCGAAGGCGCTGGCCAAACGCAAACTCAACTACAAGGACGCGCGCGAACTCGAGCTGTTGCCGCTACGCATCGAAACGCTGGAAACCACGCTTGGCGAACTATCCGCCCGCAGCAATGATCCGGCCTTCTACCAGCGCGATACGGCAGCCATCACCGCGCACAACACCGAACTGGCGAAGCTGCAACTGGAACTGGATGCGGCGTACGCGCGATGGTCGGAGCTGGAGGGCTGACCGCCCCGTCGGGGTAAGTCCTGCTCGTGTAGGAGCGGCTTCAGCAGCGAGCTGTTGACGGCCTCAATGATTCACACCCGAATACGACAAGTTCGCGGCTGAAGCCTCTCCTACAAAAGCCGCTTCTGCAACGAAGCCGACATCTATTGCGATTCCATCGCCTCGAATGCGCTCTCCGGCAACGCCAGGAAGGCCCAGAACGGCGTCCCGCGTTCGGCCCATTCACCCGCGACTTCTTCAAGAATTTCCAGCAGCATGTCGAAATCGCTTTCCTCCGCATCACGAAGATCCCCGACCGAGTCGATCAGCAGCATGTAGCCCTCCGCTTCCAGCCATGACAGGTCACGCAGGCGATCGTTGAGCGCGTCCCAGTTGCGGCCGCTACCGGATGGAAAATCCAGCGCACTGCCAATCCGCAGCATCAACGTGGCTTTGCTTGAACAACCGCCAAAATCGATGCGCCGCACCAGCAACCCGGCATCGCGCGCCGCGACATCCAGCGTGCCGAGGTCGGGACTGGTTACGAAATACACGCCCGACTGCGCGGTATCGTCCAAGCCAAGATCGAAACCGGAATCGCTCATCGCCGCTCCATTGCGTGCAAACCGGCATCCACCTCGAATGCACGGAAACTGTCGTAGTGATTGTCGGTGTAATACCAGACCTGTGGTGGATTGCCGCCGGTCACGATACGTCGAGCGCCGCGATGCTTCACGCCTGGCGTGTCCACCGTGTACTCGCGATAGAAACCCCGCTGCCTGCGTGGCAGCCGACCTTCGCGATTGCCGAAGACGGCGCCATCCTGCCGGTGCGAATACGGGCCGCCGCGCTGGATCGCCGCGATTGTTTCGCGGGCTTCGCGTGGCAAGAATGCAGGGAGCAGATCGGCTGCACGCGGCGCAGGTGGAGGAAATGGAATTTGCGGCGAAGTCGTGTCTGGCGACGCGGGCATGGCGACCTGTTCCGTAGCCGTTTTCGGCCAGAACAGCGCTGCCAGCGCAAGCAGTACGACGACCACCACCAGGTTGCGCTTACGCATGAATCTTCAGCACCCGTATTTCGAAGCATCTGCGCATCGGAGCAGGCAGCATCCATCAACGTACGCGTGGCGTAAAGTATCGGTGCAAGCTGCTATCTAAGTTTATTCAGGAGCCGTCCGATGGCCGATAGGGATCCACGCATCGACGCTACATCGCAAAGGCCGCGGACTTCGCGCAGCCGATCCTCCAGCGACTGCGCGACGCGGTGCATGACGCCTGCCCGGACGTGGAGGAGACGATCAAGTGGGGCAGTCCACGTTCGTGTATGCCGGCGGCATCCTTTGCAGCATGGCCGCGTTCAAGCAGCACGCATCCTCTGGTTTCTGGAAGCATTCGCTGGTGATGGGTGAAGGCACCGAACGCGACGGCATGGGCAGCTACGGAAAATTCACGAAACTTTCCGACCTGCCGACCAAAAGACAATTTGCCGCCGACATCAGGAATGCGATGCGGCCCAATGAAGCAGGCATCAAGGCCGAAGGCGCGCGCAAGATTGCGCCCGCCGCCAGTCGAAGTGCCGGACGACCTGACGGCCGCGCTGAAGAAGAACGCGAAAGCACGCAAGACCTTCGATGGATTTCCACCCAGTGCACGCCGGGATTATGGGCAGTGGCTCACCGAAGCCAAGCGCAAGGAAACCCCTCAGAAGCGGCTCACGCAGGCAGTCGAGTGGATGGCCGAAGGCAAGCAACGCAACCTGGAAATACCGGTGCTGTTGAAGGCCGCTGTAACCTTGCTCTTCATTCCCGCGAAGGCGGGAATCCAGCGACCCTGTGCTTGCAAATGATCAAAGTCACTGGATTTCCGCCTTTGCGGGAATGACGGGCATAGTTCTGTAA